>DMKK01000164.1 GCA_003454335.1 Gammaproteobacteria bacterium
TTCGGTGTAACGCATGGCCGCCGGAGAATCACCGTCCACGGAACCGAAGTTGCCCTGACCATCGACCAGCATATAGCGCAGGGAAAACGGCTGTGCCATACGGACAATGGTGTCGTACACCGCGGTATCGCCGTGCGGGTGATATTTACCGATCACATCACCGACGATACGCGCCGACTTTTTATAGGGTTTGTTCCAGTCATTGTTCAGCTCGCTCATGGCAAAGAGCGCGCGACGATGTACCGGCTTCAGACCATCGCGCACATCCGGCAAGGCACGTCCCACAATCACGCTCATGGCGTAATCGAGGTAGGATTGCTTCATCTCGTCTTCGAGATTGACAGGCAGAACTTCTTTCGCGAAATCGGTCATTTGGAAGGGTTTTGTACGTCCCTGTTCAGGTGGTTTCAGGCTGTAAACCGCGCCTGACGGCAACGACAGCAATAAAGACCGGCCATTTTAGCACACTCGACTCCCCCACCACACCCGAATAATATCGCTTTATCGCGCCACTCAGACGGCCTGCCGCGCAATCGCACAAAAACGGGGGGTGGCTTTAGCCGGTGTCCACAAAAAAAGAAAAACTCTCGCCAAGACGCACAGAACACAAAATCATAAGGCGTTGTTATTATAAATATTAATATACTTTCCTGGCGTTCTTTACGTCTTGGCGAGAGACATTACAGCATTAATGAATGAAGATTAGCTACCCGGATTCAGTGCAGCTGTAAATGCCGCCAGTTTTTCCCGGTCGGGGGCGGCAATCACCCCCTCTTCCGTCACCAGATAGTCGACCAGTGCGGCAGGCGTTATATCAAAGGCCGGATTCCAGGCCACCGCCCCGGCCGCAGCTACCGCCTGCCCGGCCAGACCAAGCACCTCGGTTTCCGGCCGCTCCTCAATGGTGACCTGCTGACCACAGGGCGTCGCCATGTCGAGGGTCGACAGGGGGGCCGCGACCATCATCTTCACACCATGGTAACGACAGGCCACTGCCAGCTGGTAGGTACCAATCTTGTTTATCACATCCCCGTTGGCGGCCACCCGGTCTGCCCCGGTAATCACCCATTGCACCTGTTTACCCTGCATCAGAAACGCGGCTGAATTGTCGGTAATCAGGGTGACCGGAATATCATCACGCAGCAACTCCCAGGCCGTCAGGCGCGCCCCCTGTAACCAGGGACGCGTTTCACAGGCAAACACCTTTTCCAGCTTACCTGCGCCCCAGGCAGTCCTGATCACGCCCAGCGCAGTCCCGTAACCACCCGTGGCCAATGAGCCGGCATTACAGTAGGTCAATACCGAACTGCCTTTACCTATAAGGTTTGCGCCATGCACCCCCATACGCCTGTTGGCAGAGACATCCTCCCCGTGAATCTGTTCAGCCTCATCCAGCAACTCTCTGACAGGTTCGGCAGTGACCCTTGCCAGACGCGCCCGCATTCGTTCAAGCGCCCAGACCAGGTTAACCGCCGTGGGCCGCGCAGCTGCCAGCAACCGGATATCCTGATCCACCCGGCTGCGCCAGTCAGCATGGCTGCCATGTTGTTGCGCTGACAGGACAACGCCATAGGCGGCGGTAATCCCGATAGCCGGTGCTCCCCGCACCACCATATCCCGAATGGCAACGGCCACGGCAACCGCATCCCCGAATTCCAGGTAAACCTCTTCACCCGGCAGGCGCCGCTGGTCAAGCAGCCGCAAACCCGCAGCCGTCCACTCAATGGCATAAAAAGTAGGTGTATATTCCGTCATAAGATAGTGGTCAGCCTGCAGAAAATATAATGGACAATACGATTTTATGGTAGTGTACTGATTCCAGCCAAGAAATTCGTTAATTTTAGGGCTGGCCTCAACTCATATATGCGTCTAGAATACGCCCACAGAAAGAGCAGTTTCCTTTTTAACTCATATTCCACAGGAGTGGCCATAATGAAGAATGTTTATCGAATCGGGGGGCTTGCTTCCTCAATAGCTGTAGGCTTACTGTTCGCTAACACGGTACTCGCTCATGAAGCCGGCATCGTCAATGAAAGCTATGTAGGCGATTCCAGACATCACTATATCACCGACAGCAGCGGCAATTGCGTACGCACCAGCTCCTGGAAAGCCGAGGACATGACGATGGATTGTGGCGCGACACCACCCGTTGCCAAAATGGTGGCCCCACCCCTGGCACCGGTATATGAGAAAGTAACCGTATCTGCCGAGGCCCTGTTTGACCACGACAAGTCCATACTCAAGGATGACGGCAAGGCAGCGCTGCATGAACTGGGTGACGCCATCAAGGCCAAGGGCGCCAGGGTCGTGGATATTGATGTTATTGGCCACACAGACAGCGATGGCACCGTTGAGTACAACCAGGGACTGTCAGAGCGTCGCGCCCAGGCC
Organism: Gammaproteobacteria bacterium; assembly: GCA_003454335.1. Lineage (GTDB taxonomy): Bacteria > Pseudomonadota > Gammaproteobacteria > UBA9214 > UBA9214 > UBA9214. The sequence continues at coordinate 2,392 of DMKK01000164.1, forward strand.
GTCGCTGACTACATCATCAGTGAAGGTATAGACCCGAACATTATCGATGTCAGTGGCGAGGGCGAACTGAATCCGGTTGCCAGCAACGCCACGCGTGAAGGCCGTGCAGAAAACCGCCGTGTTGACATCCACGTTGGTGTAACCGCACCGACAGAAGAATAAGATACCGGTCTGTACGACCAGTTCTATACGACCAGAAACCCGCCACCTGTCTTGCAGGTGGCGGGTTTTTTATTGCCGGTCACAACAGCCGCTGACAACTACCTGCCCGCTACCCGCCTCCGCTATACTCCCTGTCTGCGCAACTGCCGTCGTCTAACATGATCACCGTCGATACGCTCATTCATTGCCGCTGGCTGGCACCGGTTGAACCGGCGACCGTCGTGTACGAGCATCATAGCCTGGCCATCCAGGAAGGCCGCATTCTGGATATCCTGCCGACCGAGCAGGCACACACCATTTACACCGCGGACATTGAACACAGGCTTGATCGCCATCTGCTGATCCCCGGACTGATCAACGCCCATACTCATGCCGCCATGTCCCTGTTACGTGGCCTCGCAGATGACCTGCCACTGCATGAGTGGCTGAACGAGCACATCTGGCCGGCGGAATCACGCTGGGTCAATGAAGAGTTTGTGCATGATGGTACCCAACTGGCGATGGCGGAAATGCTGCGATCCGGCACCACCTGTTTCAACGACATGTACTTCTTTCCTGATATTGCCGCGCGCGCTGCCGCACACTGTGGCATGCGTGCCAGCATCGGTCTGATCGTCATTGATTTCCCGACTGTGTGGGCACACGATGCAGATGAATACATTTCAAAAGGACTTGCCGTACACGACCAGTACCGCGGCGATCCGTTAATCACTACCCTGTTTGCCCCGCACGCACCCTATACCGTCTCTGACAAGCCGCTGGAACATATCCGTGTGCTCGCTGATGAGCTGGAAATTGGCATTCATATGCATATCCATGAAACGGCTGATGAAGTGGACAAGGCCGTTGAGTTGACCGGTAAGCGGCCATTGCAACGGCTGCATGAACTCGGCCTGACCTCACCCGCGCTGCTTGCCGTACACATGACACAGCTAAACGCCGAAGAAATCAGCAGTTATGCAACGACCGGCGGGCACATTGTGCATTGCCCCGAGTCCAACCTTAAACTTGCCAGTGGCTTTTGCCCGGCACAGGCGCTGGCTGCAGCGGGTATCAATATCGCCCTCGGAACCGACGGGGCAGCCAGCAATAATGACCTGGACATGCTGGGTGAAATGCGTACCGCGGCACTGTTGGGCAAGGCAGTCAGTAACGATGCCAGCGCCCTGCCCGCACACGAGGTCCTGCGCATGGCAACCATTAACGGTGCCAGGGCACTGGGCATCAGTGAAGACACCGGCTCCCTGGAAAAAGGCAAGTGGGCCGATATAACCGCTGTTTGCCTGGACACACTGGAAACACAGCCATTATATGACCCGGTTTCACAACTGGTGTACGCTTGCGGTCGCGAACAGGTAACGGATGTCTGGGTAGCCGGCCAGCATTTGCTGAAGGAACGCCGCCTGACCACGCTGGACGGGAATGACATTATCGAGCGTGCCCGCGAGTGGCAAATCCGCATAGGTACTTAACAGGCGATACATACATAATGAATACTGCAACACACAATGTCGATGCTGACGAAATCGACAAGTTCGAGAAACTGGCCAGCCGCTGGTGGGATCCGCACAGCGAATTCAAACCGCTGCACGACATCAATCCGCTGCGCCTCGACTATATTGACAAACTGGCGCCGCTGGCAGACAGGCACGTCATCGATATTGGCTGTGGCGGCGGACTGTTGTCCGAGGGCATGACCAAACGTGGCGCCAGCGTTATCGGCATTGACATGGGCAAGGCACCCTTGACGATTGCCCGCCTGCATCAACACGAGTCCGGACTCGATATCGATTACCGGCAAATGACAGCAGAACAGATGGCTGCTGAACAGGGCGGTACTTTCGATACGGTAACCTGCCTGGAAATGCTGGAACATGTACCCGACCCCGCAAAAGTCATCGCTGCCTGCGCGCAACTCATCAAGGACGACGGTTATATCTTTCTGTCCACCATCAATCGAAACCCAAAGGCCTACCTGTTTGCCGTTATCGGCGCCGAGTACCTGCTGCGACTGTTGCCCACGGGCACGCATGACTACTCGAAATTCATTCGCCCGTCCGAAATGGAAGGCTGGGCTCGCGCCTGCGGGCTGCAACTGGTGGACCTTACCGGCATGAGCTACAACCCGCTGACACAGGAATACAAACTGGGCACAGATGTTTCAGTCAACTATCTTGCCTGCTTTCGCAAGGCCTGACTGCACCGCATAATGCCGGACACCGAAACACGCACCATCCTGTTTGATCTTGACGGGACCCTGCTTGACACCGCACCGGACCTCGCTGACGCACTGAATACTGTACTGCTCGAGAACCGGCACAATCCCCTGCCCTATGCAGACATACGTCCGGTTGTGTCCCACGGCGGCATTGCACTTATCGAGCTGGGCTTCAAGCTGGACAGCTCCGACCCGGCATTCGGACCTTTGCGTCAACGTCTGCTGGAGGTCTACCGTAAAAACATATCCCGGCGCACGCAACCCTTCCCTGGCATCACCGAACTGCTGGACAACATCGAACAACGCGGACTTAACTGGGGCATCGTGACCAACAAACCCGGCTGGCTGACTGAACCATTATTGAAAGACCTGGACCTTTTCGATCGCGCTGCCTGCGTCATCAGCGGTGACACCCTGGATGAGCGCAAACCCCACCCCGCTCCCATGCTGCATGCCAGCCAGCTGGCCAACAGTCGGCCGGAACAATGTGTCTATATAGGTGATGCACAGCGTGATATAGAGGCCGGTAACAATGCCGGCATGCAGACACTCGTCGCACTGTTTGGCTACCTGCAGGAAACAGACGAACCACACACCTGGAACGCAAACAACATGATTGAACATCCGCAAGACCTGCTTGCCTGGCTGGACAACAGATAAATGCATGCCTGTCCGCTCCCGGGGGCCATCCAGTGATTCTGCAGCTGTCAGCCGACACGCTGGTCATACTGATTCCGGCCCTGCTGCTAGCAGTGATTACCGGCGCACTGTCAGTCTACTTTTACCTGCACGGCAAACTTGAGCGACTGCGTAACCGCTACACACAACTGGAAGCCGAACTGGACCATGAACACCGGCGTTCCGCTGAGAAGCAGGCCGCCTTCGAACAGTTAAGCCTGCAACACCGACGCACCTTCAATGTCATGGCAACCAGGGCGCTCAACAACAATAACGAGCAATTTCTCAGGCTTGCCCGGGAAAGCCTCGGACAGTTTCACATCAAGGCCGAAGGCGAACTCGAAAAACGCGAGCAGGCAGTGGAGAATCTGGTCAAGCCGATTCGCGACGCACTTGAGAAAACAGAACAACAGGTGCAGCGCATGGAGAATGACCGGCAGCAGGCGCATGGCGCACTGTCGAAGCATCTGGAGACCATGGCCGAATCACACCGCCTGCTGCAAACCGAGACCCGCAACCTCGTGCAGGCTCTGCGCAGACCGGAAGTACGCGGGCAATGGGGTGAATTGACCCTGAAGCGACTTGCGGAGCTCGCGGGCATGGTCGAACACTGTGACTTCAGGGAACAGGCCTCCGTACAGACAGACGACGGACAATTACGCCCGGACATGATCGTACGCATGCCGGGCAAGCGTGAAATAATCGTCGATGCAAAAACACCGCTGGATGCCTATCTTGCAGCCGTGGAGTGTGTCGATGACGACAAACGCAAGGGCTACCTCGAACAGCATGCACGCAATGTGCGTGCCCGCATCAGGGAACTCTCCAGCAAGGCCTACTGGCAGCAGTTCAGGCATAGCCCCGATTTTGTTGTCCTGTTCATCCCGGGTGACCAGTTTCTCAGCACGGCCCTGGACATCAACCACACACTGATTGAGGATGCCCTGTCGCAAAACATCATCCTCGCCACACCGACCAGTTTCGTCGCCCTGCTACGTGCGGTCGCCTATGGCTGGCGACAGGAGGTCCTGGCAGAAAATGCAGACGTGATACGCGAGGTTGGACAGGACCTGTATGGCCGGCTAGCCACCTTTGCAGAGCACCTGTCAAGACTGGGGCGCAGCCTTGACAACAGTGTTGACGCCTTCAACAAGGCCATTGGCTCCTATGACTCACGCATTCTGCCGGGCGCCAAAAGATTCACGGAGCTGGGTATCACGGCCATGAAGGAACCACCGGAGTTAGCGCCAGTCAAGCGCACGGCCAGGCCGGTAGCCGTACCGGATGACACCGACAGTGACACCGGCCAGGAACCGGAAGAAACAGGCAGCCCGCTCTTTTGCCCGCCATGAATTCATCCCGCTGGCTGTAAACATCGGTATAATCCGCGCCACTTATGGATAACATGCCCGCATCACTCAGCACCCGGATCGCGCCTGCCAACCTGTTACAGGACCGGGTCATTCTGCTTACCGGCGCCGCCAACGGCATTGGTCAGGCCGTGGTAAAAGCCATGGCCGCACATGGCGCAACGACCATTCTGCTGGACCGCGACGTACCAGGGCTGGAACAGACCTATGACGAAATTGTCGCCGCCGGCCATCCCGAACCCGCTATCTACCCGCTCGACCTGCAAGGCGCGGAGCCGGACGATTACACCCGACTGGCTGCAACGCTGACGGACGAGTTCGGACACCTGGACGGACTGATACACAATGCGGCACAGCTGGGCGCACTGGTACCCTTTGCCAATTTTGACAACGAACTCTGGTTTCAGACCCTGCAGGCCAACCTGAATGCCCCGTACCTGCTGACCATGGCCTGCCTTGGTTTATTGAACGCCAGCAAGGATGCAACCATTGTCTTTACCTCAGATGCGGCCGGACGCAAAGGTACGGCCTACTGGGGTGCCTACGGTGTCTCCAAGGCCGGCATGGAAGTTTTCATGCAAACACTGGCCGAAGAACTCGAAGCGAATACCCCGATACGGGTCAACAGCATCGACCCGGGGCCGGTCCATACCGCCCTGCGCCGCATAGCCTACCCGGCAGAAGACAGCAGCACGCTCAGGTCTCCCGCTGATGTCACCAGGGCCTTCCTGTACCTTGCAGGCCCCGAAAGCCGGGGGATAACGGGGCAGCAGTTCACCCTGGAGGAAATGCTGTAACGCTACGCTGTTTTGTCAGGTTAAGTTGCATTGATGTGCCGAGGTCCTGGCTCAGTCTTGTGGGAGCGCCATCCCCGGCGCGAATCGCGGCGGGACGCCGCTCCCACAATAAGATTTTTTGCGATAATCGGGTTTACCTGCACGTTCATTCCATCAGATCCACATGCACACCCTGTGCTTCCAGGGCAGCGGCGCGGTCTGCAATAAAGCGCTGAAAGGCGGGTTGCTGCAGATAGGCTCCTGATGCGACATAGTCCATGGATGACTGGATGTGAAACGCTTTCAGGTACGCCTCGGTCCGGAACACTTCCGTTCCCTGCCCGTCAAGGAAGACCAGTGATGGTGCATACTGCACATTCAGATCCCTGGCCCATTGGGCAACACTGGTCGTCTTTCCATCCGGCCGGGTAACCGGATGCTGGGACCACATGTCCAGCAGAATCACATCAAAGCGATCCAGCTGCTCCCGACTCGCCGGCCGCTGCAGAATGTCCAGGTGCAACTCGTCACAGGGCGCACACTCCTTTTGCTCAAACAGCACCAGCAGTGGTTTGCCATTACGCTGGTCAAGCGCACTATCTGCCGGTAGCCAGGCCGGATCCTGATGCAGCACACCACTGGCCGCTACGGGCGACACCGCCGCGAAATAGTCCCTGAATGTCGGGGCGCGGCCATTATGCTTGCGGCCATAATCCAGTGCCGCATTGAACTTGTGCGGGGCGTAATAACCGTTAACCCTGAGCGTGACGCCCCCCTGCTCATCAAGGAATAACAGTGTTGGCGTGAACATGACTCGCAGCGACTTTGCGAATGCCTTTTCGGTGGTCTCCTCGCCAGCAAAGCCGGTGACCTCCCGGTCTCCCCACATATTGATGGCAACCACATCATAGTGTTTGCGTGTTTTGGCCACCGTTTCCTGCAATGCAAAATTGGTATTCAGCAGTTTACTGCAGTAGGGACAACCGTCCTGGTAGAAGTACAGCAACACGCGTTTGCCGGCACTCGCCGCCTCACTGACATCCTCGCGGATATCAAGAAATGAATTGGCAAACCAGTCCGGTTTCTCGGCATAGCCGGGATTCACCAGCCCGGAATCCAGTGCAGCAACCGGCGCTTCTGCGGGGATTACCGGTGACATAAACAGCACCATGAAAGCAACCAGCATGAGCACTGTCGGTGAAGTATTCGGATACCTGTACATAGGCCGATTATATACCGGAAATACCTTCTGTCTCACAGAACGAGCAGGATGGGGTAAAGGAACAACGCAACGTACCCGTCAGGGGATGGTGCCGAATTCCAAATTGATGGGCGCGGTCACTCTCACACATCCCTGTGCTCCGCGACACTCGGACATCCTGTCC
>DMKK01000035.1 GCA_003454335.1 Gammaproteobacteria bacterium
TGGCGTAACTACCTATGAAAGAGGGTGATTTTGGCACAGGCACGACGTAAATCAGGCAAAACAGCAAAGATTACACACCAGGTAACCCGTGGCCTGCGCGAAGGAGCATTGCTCATCCTCAGCGCAATAGCCATCTTCCTGCTGGTATCGCTGGCAAGTTATCACCCCGCAGACCCTGGCTGGTCAAACAGCGGCGACGTTGTCCGGATATACAATGCCGGTGGGCTGATCGGCGCATGGCTCGCTGACGTACTGCTGTACCTGCTGGGTTACCTTGCTTACCTGTTTCCTATTATGGTCGGCTACAGCGGCTGGCTGGTTTACCGTGGCCTTACGCCCTCGGGCGAAATCGACCTGCATGTGCTGGCCGTTCGCTGGGCCGGTTTCCTGTTGACGGTCGGTGCAGGTTGCGGACTGGCAACACTTGAGTCCGGCAGCCATCAGGGGCAATTGCCAGCCGGTGCCGGCGGCGTATTCGGTAACGTCATTGGTAACGGCCTGGTTGATGTCGTCAGTCCTGTCGGTGCCACCCTGTTCCTGCTGGCGCTGTTTCTTACCGGCGTCACCCTGTTTACGGGACTGTCCTGGCTTTTGGTGATGGACTTTATCGGCAAGCACACCCTGGTTCTTGCTGACCATGTAGTGGCTATCGCGGGGCAAATACCCGGGCAGCTGGCAAGCCGGCGGGCGCGCACCGAGCGCAAGGAAGTCATCAAGGCCAGCCAGAAGAAAGTGGCGAAACGTAAACCGGTACGCATCGAACCCGTTATCAAGGCACCCAAACCCAGTGAACGCCTCGAGCGGGAGCGTCAGGTGCCCCTGTTTGACCCTCCACCCAATTCCGAGTTGCCGCCGCTGTCACTGCTCGACGCACCGCGACCTTCAGCGGAAGGGTATTCCAGCTCCGCACTTGAGGCCATGTCACGGCTGGTTGAGATGAAGATGCTGGACTTCAATATTGAAGTGGAGGTGGTTGCGGTCAATCCCGGTCCGGTGATCACCCGTTTCGAACTTGATCTGGGCCCGGGCGTCAAAGTAAGCCAGGTAAGCAACCTGGCGAAAGATATTGCCCGCGCCCTGGCTGCCGTCAGTGTGCGTGTGGTTGATGTGATTCCCGGCAAATCGGTCATCGGCCTCGAAATCCCGAACGAACACCGTTCCATCATCAGCCTCGGCGAGATACTGAATACGCATGAATTTGATGAATCGACGTCCCCGCTAACCATGGCGCTGGGCAAGGACATCAGCGGCCTGCCCATCGTGGTCGACCTGGCGAGAATGCCACATTTACTGGTTGCCGGTACCACCGGTTCCGGTAAATCCGTGGGCATCAATGCCATGATACTGAGCCTGCTCTTTAAAACACTGCCAAAAGATGTGCGGCTCATCATGATCGACCCGAAGATGCTGGAACTGTCGGTCTATGAAGGTATCCCGCATCTGCTGACACCGGTCGTCACCGATATGAACGAGGCATCCAATGCCCTGCGCTGGTGTGTCGGTGAAATGGAACGCCGTTACAAGCTGATGGCGGCACTGGGTGTGCGCAGTATCGACAGTTATAACCGCAAGGTAAAAGATGCCGAGGAGGCGGGCAAACCGATTCCTGATCCCCTGTTCAAGCCGGAAGAAGTGCTGGAAGGTACCGAGCATCCAGCGCTGCAGCACCTGCCCTTTATTGTCATCGTTATTGACGAACTGGCCGACATGATGATGGTTGTCGGCAAAAAAGTGGAAGAATTGATTGGACGACTTGCCCAAAAGGCACGCGCGTCCGGCATCCACCTGGTACTTGCCACGCAACGTCCGTCGGTGGATGTCATCACCGGCCTGATCAAGGCAAATATACCGACCCGCATTGCGTTCCAGGTCTCTTCAAAGATCGACTCCCGTACCATTCTTGACCAGATGGGTGCAGAACAGTTGCTGGGCCATGGTGACATGCTCTACATGGCCCCCGGGACCAGCGTACCCGTGCGTGTGCACGGTGCCTTTGTTTCCGACCAGGAAGTACACAAGGTAGCGGGGCACCTGAAAGGGAAGTCTGGCCCTGATTACGTGCGGGAAATTCTTGAAGTGTCGACCGAACCGGTACCGGGTCTGTCTCCCGAAAAAGGCGGCGGTGGCGGTGACGATACAGAGTCCGATCCGCTTTACGACCAGGCAGTGGCCATTGTGACCCAGACGCGTCGCGCATCGATATCAGGTGTACAGCGACGCCTCAAGATAGGCTATAACCGTGCCGCCCGCATGATTGAACACATGGAAGAGACCGGCATTGTTTCCCCGATGGAGAGCAATGGCAACCGTCAAGTTATCGCACCACCACCCCCGGAAGCATAATGTCCTGTCTCGATAAAATATTGTACAAAACAATACTGCTGGTGCTGCTGTTCCCGGCGGCAGCCCTCGCGGAAAAACAGCCGCCCTATGTGACGGATTTCTTTGCCGGGCTGCACACCCTGCAAGCTGACTTCGAACAGCAGGTGGTGGATGGCAACAACAAGCCACTGCAATCATCACAGGGACATATGTGGATTAAACGTCCGGGGCGTTTCCGCTGGGACTATGAATCCCCGTATCGTCAGCAACTGGTTGCTGACGGTGAACGCCTCTGGTCCTATGACGAAGACCTGGAGCAGGTTACGGTACAGAAGGCCACCGACGTACTGACCTCGACACCGGCGATGTTACTGAGTGGTGAGGAACCCCTGGGGAACGTATTCAATATCGAAGAGGTCAACCCTGGCGGGCAGGAACAGCATGTATTGCTGGTCCCCAAATCGGATGACAGCAACGTCACCAGGATTCACCTGTTTTTTTCCGGGAAGGCACTTGCCCGCATCAAGGCCGAGGACAAATTCGGCAACTCGACCACCTTCAGTTTCACTGCCTTCGAGCGCAATCCGCCCCTGGACAAGGCTGTTTTCACCTTCGTTCCACCTGCCGGTGCCGATGTCATCGGGGATGTGAACTAGCAGTTCTGCTCCATGACAGTCCCTGCTGCTGCCTATCGTCCACTTGCCGACCGTATGCGGCCGCGGACACTGGATGCCTATACCGGCCAGTCACACATTCTGGGTGCGGCAAAGCCGCTGCGACGGGCAATCGAGGAAGGCAATCTGCACTCGATGATACTCTGGGGTCCGCCGGGCACAGGCAAGACCACGCTTGCCAAGCTGCTGGCAGAACAAACCAACACCGAATTTCTTACGCTCTCTGCCGTACTTGCCGGGGTCAAGGATATCCGCAATGCCGTCGCAGCCGCCCGGCAGATCCGCGAAATGGAGTCGCGTCAGACGATTCTTTTCATTGACGAGGTGCATCGCTTCAACAAGGCCCAGCAGGATGCATTCCTGCCCTATGTGGAAGACGGCACCGTTATTTTTATTGGCGCAACCACTGAAAACCCGTCCTTTGAACTCAATAACGCCTTGTTATCGAGGGTACGCGTATACGTTCTGAAAAGTCTTGATGAAGCCAGTATTCTTCAACTCGTAGACCGTGCTTTGCTTGATGAGGA
>DMKK01000236.1:0-509 GCA_003454335.1 Gammaproteobacteria bacterium
AGCGCAGCGACGCACCCATCAGTACGTAGCATGTGGTGACGAAGAAATAATTTGATATGAGTAGTAAAGACCAGTGGTTATTGCCTGACGGCATTGAAGAGGTGCTGCCCCCGGAGGCGTGGCGGCTGGAGCGTGCGCGCCGGGAATTGCTGGATATGTTTGCAGGTCGCGGCTATGACCTCATTATGCCGCCGCTCATTGAATACCTGGAATCGCTGTTGACCGGTACCGGTAATGATCTTGATTTACAGACCTTCAAGGTAACCGACCAGATGTCCGGGCGCATGCTGGGCCTGCGGGCGGACATGACACCACAGGCGGCGCGCATTGATGCGCACCCGCTACGGCGTGATGCCCCCACACGACTCTGCTATATGGGATCGGTCTTGCGTACCCGCAACGACGGTTTCGGTGGCTCACGCAGTCCTCTGCAGGTCGGGGCCGAGTTGTTCGGCCATGCCGGCATCGAAAGTGATACAGAAATACTCGAGCTGGTGCTGGAAACCCTG
>DMKK01000236.1:570-16701 GCA_003454335.1 Gammaproteobacteria bacterium
CGCGGCCTTGCCAGGGATGCCGGCCTGACGGCGGTGCAGGAAAACGATCTGTTTGCTGCGCTGCAGCGCAAGGCCGTTCCCGAGATTGAGGACATGCTGACAGCAGCGGTTGCCGATAGTGGCCAGCGCAGCCGGCTTGCGGCACTTGCACAGCTGAACGGTGGCCCGGACGTATTCGCGCGTGCCCGTGAGCAGTTGGCGGGTGCCAGTGAGCCTGTTATGGCCGCGCTGGATAACCTGGATGCAATTGCGACACTGCTCAAGCAACGGGCCGGTGCGGTGACCGTCAACTTTGATCTTGCCGAATTGCGTGGTTACAAGTACCAGACCGGGATGGTGTTTGCTGTCTTCGTACCCGGCTGCGGCCAGGAAATTGCCCGCGGGGGACGTTATGATGCCGTCGGCGAGGTGTTCGGGCGTGCGCGTCCGGCGACCGGGTTCAGTACGGACCTCAAGACACTCATCAACCTGAGTCAACGTGATTTTAGCGGGATGCAGGGTGCGATCCTTGCGCCTGCAGAAGAAGCTGCGGCACTGCGTGTGACGGTGAAGGAATTGCGCCGGGCGGGTGAGCGTGTAGTGTGTGCGCTGCCCGGGCAGGCTGGTGACGCCGCGACCATGGGCTGTGACCGTGTGCTGGTGAACGAAAAGGGCGGCTGGGTGATCAAGCCGGCAGACTGATTGTTGATTGATTTGCCAGATGGGTACGTCGCGTTGCTCCTTTAGCCATCCTACGGCCTTACGAGTATTGTTGGGTTGTCTGTAGGATGGGTAAAGCGCAGCGTACCCATCAGTCCGCAGGCCAGGTGCTATCCGGCTGCTGATTATTAATATTCTGCAACAGAGAGAAATCGAATGGGTAAAAATGTAGTTGTCATCGGCACACAATGGGGTGACGAAGGCAAGGGTAAGGTCGTTGACCTGCTGACGGACAAGGCCGCTGCGGTGGTGCGTTTCCAGGGCGGGCACAATGCCGGTCACACGCTGGTGATTGAAGGTGAGACTACCGTGTTGCACCTGATTCCATCAGGTATTCTCAGGGACAATGTCCAGTGCCTCATCGGTAACGGTGTGGTGTTGTCACCCACGGCCCTGCTCGAGGAACTGACGATGCTGGACCAGGCCGGTGTGCCGGCCCGCGAACGTCTGCAGATCAGCGAGTCCTGTCCGTTAATCCTGCCCTATCATATAGCGCTGGACCAGGCGCGCGAACTGGCGCGCGGTAAAAAGGCCATTGGCACGACCGGTCGCGGTATCGGACCGGCCTATGAAGACAAGGTTTCACGGCGCGGTCTGCGCCTCGGTGAACTGCTTGATCCGGCACACTTCACCGAGCGGCTGCGCGAGGTGATGGAATACCATAACTTTGCCCTGCAACACTATTTCAAGGTCGAGCCGGTTGATTACCACAAGGTGCTGGACGAGGCGCTGGCGCAGGGTGAGCAGGTTGCACCCATGGTGGCGGATATTCCCGGCCAGTTGCATCGGCTGCGCAAGGCCGGCAAGAGTATTATGTTTGAAGGTGCACAGGGAGCCTTGCTGGATATTGATCACGGCACCTACCCCTATGTGACTTCGTCCACGACCACGGCCGGGGGGGCTGCCAGTGGCAGTGGTGTGGGTCCTCGTCATATCGATTATGTCCTTGGTATTGTCAAGGCCTATACCACGCGTGTGGGTGCCGGGCCGTTCCCGACGGAACTGTTTGATGACAACGGCAAGCATCTTGGAGAAAAGGGGCACGAGTTTGGTGCAACCACCGGACGTCAGCGTCGTTGTGGCTGGCTGGATGCCGTTGCCCTGAATCGTTCACTGGCAATCAACAGTGTGACCGGTATCTGTATTACCAAGCTGGACGTGCTTGACGGTCTGGAAACCATCAGGATTGCAGTCAACTACCGGCTTAACGGCGAGACGCTGGATACGCCGCCGGCGGGTGCAGATCTGATTGAACTATGTGAGCCTGAATACATAGAGATGCCAGGCTGGTCGGAATCAACCGTCGGTACAAAAAACTTCAATGAACTGCCGGCTGCAGCCAGGGCTTATCTGGACAAGATTGAGACCCTGTGTGAAACGCCGATTGCCATCATTTCTACCGGGCCGGACCGGGCTGAAACGATTATTCAGAAACATCCTTTCGAATAAACCGGGCGGGCAGTCCTTGCCCACCTGTCTTGTTATTGACACCCCCGGACGGGGGGGCTAGATTGATATAACGAAGTCTGCGAATTCTTATGTAGGGTGGGTAAAGGAGCAACGCGACGATGGGCAGGATGCCCGAGTGTCAAGGAACACAGGGAAGTGTGAGAACGACCGTACCCATCATGGTGAGAGCGCCATAATTTGATGGGTACGCTCCGCTTTACCCATCCTACGTGCTCAACGGACTCCCGACGGAGGGGGTATATTAAAGCAGATTAATGCAATCGCTGCCCCGCAGCTTGTTTGTACAGCCGGTCCCCCTGATGATGCACCTTTTTCGTTCAAACCACCGTTGGCTCTCAGCCTGGCTGCTGTTGGCAGCCTGCGTGTGCTGTACTTTTCTGGCCAGTGCCAGGGCAGCACCACCGGCGGACGAGCGTGGTGATACTCGTGAGAGTTTTGTCAAACTTGATGGCGAGATCCAGGCGATCAAGGAGGAAATCCTGGGGATCAACCGGGATATCCTGTTGCTCGAGGAGTTGTCGCTGTATCCGCATGGCCAGCAGCTGGTGGTACTGGTATCGGTTGCGAAGGACAGTCCTGTCAATCCGGACACGATAGCGCTGCAACTGGACGGGCAGACGGTGAGCCAGCATCGTTACACCGTCAGCGAGAGTGACGCCCTGCAGGAGGGCGGGGTACACCGGCTCTATAGCGGCAGACTTGGTAACGGTGAACACAGTTTGCTTGTCTCCCTCACCGGAAAGCGGGTCAAAGGTCAGGTCTTTCAGCAGCAGCGCAGTGTCACTATCACCAAGCGGCCCGGACGCAAGTACCTGGAACTGCACCTGGGGCCGGGTGACGATGCGTCGGAGCCGGGGCTGACCGTGCGTGAATGGTAGTGGCGATGAAAAACCGGTTGCTTGAAATGTTGCGTGGTTTTCCAGCGGCGCTGTTGTGCGCGACAGTCGGCGTGACCTTGCCGGCCGCTGCAGCGGATCAGGGTGACGAACGCCTGCAGGAACTGCTCTATGGTGAAGCACTGTTCCATTCTCACCAGCAAGACTACCTGACTGCAATTACCCGGTTGCAGCTGGCCGAAGAGCAGGGATTATTGCCGCCAGCGTCTGACGATGCCCGGCTGTTGCTGGCAAGAATGAAGCTTGCCTACGGTTTGCATGTTGAGGCCGGGTTCGACTTTCATGCACTGCTCGGCGAGGACGTGCCGGACGCTGTGAGAAACCGTGCCTGGTACGAGTTGGCCAGGACTTTTTCCAACAAGGGCTATTACGATGCGGCAGCGGAAGCGCTGCAACGTGTTCAGGGTGAAGTGCCGGCAGACATTGCCGGTGACTATCAGTTGCTGCAAGCCACGGTTTTGATGGCCCTGAAGCAGAATAGCGAGGCTGCGCACGTGCTGGAAGACTGGCGGGGGGCACCCGCGCTGGCAGCCTATGCGCATTACAATCGCGGTATCGCACTGGTACGTGCGGGTGATCATCTGCAGGCTGTCCCGGCACTTGAACAGGCAGTGGATATGCCGGCAAAGGGGGAAGAACTGCTTGCCCTGCGGGACAAGGCGCTGCTGTCACTGGGTTATGCCTATGCCAGGGCGGAGGATTATAAACAGGCCCGCAAGCAGCTGGAAGCGGTCCGGCCACAAGGCCCGTTTTCGAACCGGGCATTATTGGCGCTGGGCTGGATCGCGCACAAGCAGGGCAGCAGTGAATCCGCGCTGGTTTCCTGGATGGAGCTGCGTGGCCGCTCACCCACTGATCCGGCGGTGCTGGAAACGCTGCTGGTGGTCCCCGCCGTACACCGGGAACTGGATGCCCTGCAAACGGCGACCCGGGATTACGAAGCCGCGATGACGGCCTATACCAGTGAGCTGAATCATTTGCATACGGCCAGGGAATCGGTGCAAACAGGTAATGCCGTGTCGCTACTGTTGCAAAACGATAGTGGTTCCGGGCCGGCTACAGCAGGGCAGGCCGCGTCTGGAGAGACCGTCTATTTCGGGCCATTGCTGGCCACCAGAGACTTCCAGGAAATGTTACAGGGTCACGGTGAATTGCAGTCCATGTTGAGCAAGGTTGACAAAGGGCTGTACAACATTGCCCTGCTGGCGAAGGCCGCTACGCCCCTGCAGGGTGAGCATGCGCGTTCCGCAACCGGAGCGTCTCCCGCAACTGTTGCCCGCGAGTCTGCCGGGTCGGCAGGCGGTGGCAGCCCGGCACGGTCGCAGCAGCAGGTTTTTTCAGGCAAGACCGACGACCCGGACTGGCAGCAGCAGTGGGATGAACGGCCGGGGGAATCAACAGATCTGCCGGCACCGGGGATTCCGCAGCTGCCGGAGATCGAGTTGCCCGGGGCTCGTACGCTGAAACCCTTGCCGGAGTCTGATTTCACGGGACTGCCCGAGTCCGACTTTTCCGGCTTGCCACCGGACGCTGTATTCATCAGTGATATGTCGGGCGCGGAAGAGAACTGGCTGCCGGACTCCGAGATCCTGTGGTTACCGGAAACCGGCAGGTTCCAGATGCCGAAAGGTGAGGAGGACTATGCCTATCCGGACAAGGTCGCGCAGGATCGTACACAACACGGAGATCATTATGCGTACCAGCTGAACCGCATGATCCCGGCCGGCCAGGACGAGGCAGGGTTCAATCCCGGTGCAGTTCCGGTCGGGGAGGCCCTGCGTGAGCTGGCGGCGGCGCTCAACAGTGCCACCAACCGGATGACGCTACTGGGGGAGTCGTTCGATCCGGCGATGGAGATTGAGGGGCTGGAGAAACGTATTGCCGCGCTGCGTGCACGTATTCTCCAGCTGCGCGCACGTATAGCAACTGCCATCGCCCTCTATGAAAACTATACGCAGGCACTGGCCCTGGATGAACTGGATCGTCGCCAGCACTTGCTTGAAGACCTGCTTGAACAGGCAAGTCTGGAACTTGCAAAAACCTATGACCAGAGCAGTGATCGCTAACGCCGCTTGCAGACTGGCAGTACCGGTGGTTTGCCTGTTGATGGCAGCCTGTGCCGCTCCGCCTGAACGGCAGGCTCCCGACCATGCACCTGCGGTCACGACACCGGATCAGGCGGCAACTGCCCGCTCTGCAAGAGTGGGACGGGACAAGGCCATTGCCTCCTACCGTGACTATCTTGCACGTTACCCGGATGGCACCGAGCATGACAGCATTCCCCGCCGGCTCGCCGACCTGCTGGTTGAGCAGGCGGCAGACCTGCAGCTGGACGCGGCGACGACCCGGGATAACCCGGTACGGATGGATGCGGCAGCCCGGCAATCCTGGAGTGAAGCAATCAGCCATTATGAGTACCTGCTGACCAAGTACCCGGACGGGCCGGACACCACCGACCTTTTGTATCAACTGTCGAGGGCCTACGAGGAGAGCGGGCAAGCGCAGCAGGCATTGACGAGCATCGATCAGTTGCTGATTCAGGAACCGGCGTCCAATGTGCGGCTGTATGCCGATACCCGGTTCCGGCGGGGTGAATTATTGTTTGGGGAAGGCGCCTACCGGGAGGCGGGGCAATCCTACCAGGCGGTGGTTGACCTGGGTGCGTCTGTGCCGGCCTATGAACAGGCGCTCTACAAACTGGGCTGGAGTTTGTTCAAGCAGGAACGTTATCTGGATGCCTTGCCGGTGCTGTTTACCTTCCTTGACCGGAAAATTCCGCCCGGTGCAGCATTTGATGCACAACTGGCCCGACTGTCTCCGGCCGATCGGGAACAGGCTGCCGATGTGTTCCGCGTTACCAGCATGAGTTTCGCGCAGCTGGGTGGTGTGGATGCGGTGGACGCATTTTTCCGGCGCTCTGGCAACCGCAGCTATGCTGACCACGTCTACCTGGATCTTGCTGCATTCTATGTTGAGCAGGACCAGGTGACCGAGGCAGCCAGAACCTGGCTGGTACTGGCACAACGTGCCCCCCTCGGACCCGCGGCGCCGCGCCTTTCCGCACGGGCGATCAGTCTCTATCAACAGGCAGGTTTTCAGGAGCGCGTGATAGAAGCTGAAACGCTGTTTGTGCATGACTATGGCATGGGCAGTGAATTCTGGACGGTGCATGCGCCGCCGGACTTTCCGGATGTGCTGCAGGTGTTACAGTCCAGCCTGCAGGAACTTGCACAGTTCAGTCATGAGCGGGCGCGCGAGACGCAGGATGCCAGTGATGTGCGCGCGGCAGAGCAATGGTATCGGAAATATCTGGCAGCCTTCGGGGATGAGGCCGGTGCGGCGGACATGAATTTCCAGCTGGCCGAATTGCTGTATGAAAACGGCCGCTATCAGCAGGCTGTTGATGAATATGAGCGGGCTGCCTGGTCACGCGGTGCGCATCCGCGTGCTGCCGAGGCGGCACTGGGTGCGCTGCGTGCCAGCGAGAAAGTCCTGCAACACGCGGCTGCGGCAGACAAGGCTGCCGTGACAGCACGTGCAACGGCAGGCGCATTGCGTTTTGTACTGAGCTATCCGGACCACGCGGCGGCCCCGGGACTGCTGGCGCAAACCGGCACCGTGTTGCTGCAACAGCAGGATTACGACAGCGCCCTCCGGATGAGTGAGCAGGCACTGGCGGTTGCTGGCCCGGCTGCACTCAGGCAGGCAGCCTGGTCCATTCAGGCGCAGGCTCAGTACGGGCTGGGGAACTACCCGGCAGCTGCGGATGCTTACCGTGCGGCACAGCAGCTTGCCGGCCAGGATGATCCGCGACGGCTGGCATTGCAGGAAGGACTGGCGGCCACCATTTACAAGCAGGCAGAGCAGACCTTAACGCAAGGGGACTCGCGTGCGGCGGTAGTCCTGTATCAACAGGCCGCACAGCTCGCACCCGGTGCCTCCATTCGTTCCCGGGCACAATACGATGCGGCGACGGCCCTTTTGGCGCAGGCCTCATGGGCCGAGGCGATCCGGATGCTTGAGCAGTTCCGTCGCGACTATCCGGATGATCCGTTGCAGCCAGAGGTCACCCGGAAGCTGGCCTATGCCCATGAACGCAGTGGTCACAGCAGCCAGGCCGCAACGGAGTACCTGCGCCTCGGGGAGGACCGGCAGCAGTCGGCAGCGTTGCAACGTGAAGCCCTGCTGCATGCAGCCGACATTTATGCGCAGACCGGCGCAGACCGGCAAGCCATCAGTACCCGAGAGCAATACCTTGAACGGTTTCCGGAACCCGCAGCGACTGCTGTTGACGTGATGCAACAACTTGCCGATCTGGAAGCAGACAATGGTAACCCCGGCAGGCGGCAGTACTGGCTAGAGGAAATCATCCGGCTGGATCGCAAGGCAGGCACACCCCGGACACGGGTACCTGCCGCCGAGGCTGCGCTGGAACTGGCTGACAAGCGGCTCGCTGCCTTTCAGCAGATCCAGCTGGTCAGTCCCGTACAGGACAGCCTTGCCCGCAAGTTGCAGGCGATGAAACAGGCATTGCAGGCATTCGAGGCCGCCATCAATTATGGTGTTACCCCGGTTACCACGGCGGCCACCCATCAAATTGCCGGCATGTACGACGAGTTGGGCCATGCACTGCTGACATCGGAGCGTCCGGTCAGCCTGACGGCAGAGGAACTGGCAGAATATGATTTACTTCTGGTAGAGAAGGCCGCACCTTTTGAACAGCAGGCCATTGATATTTACACGACGAATGCACAACGAACCGGCAGCGAGCAGAACGATCCCTGGGTTGCAAAAAGTGTGCAACGTCTTGGTGAACTGCAAAATGGCCGCTAGCGGCCAGACGGAGAATTGGAACATGCAA
Source organism: Gammaproteobacteria bacterium (assembly GCA_003454335.1). GTDB lineage: Bacteria > Pseudomonadota > Gammaproteobacteria > UBA9214 > UBA9214 > UBA9214. Next base: position 8,497 of record DMKK01000236.1, read on the forward strand.
TCAGAACAGTATATCCGCCTGCTGCTGGTTGCCGTCACCCTGTGGGTATTGCCCGCGAGCGGAGAGGAGCAACTGGAGCAGGAAACGATTTCTATCAAGGGCAACCAGGGTCTGCCAAATACACTGTATATCGCGCCCTGGAAACGGGTCGGTGCCCCGCTGGAAAGTGAGGGGCTCGAAGGTGATATAGGGGAAGAATCAGAACCGGTTGAGCGCGATATATTCCAGCGCGAACTGGAGTTGCAACGCCAGGGCTACAGTGTTGATTAGCCGGGTTGATGGGTGTTACCCATCCTGTATTGATTTATTCGCAGGATCTGTAGGATGGGTAAAGGAGCAACGCGACGTACCCATCAGGGAATGACACCGAATTGATGGGTACGTCACTGCGTTCCTTTACCCATCCTGCGGAGATGCGGCGTACAGGGTTGGGAAACTGGAAATTACGACCGTATCGGGTATATCGTTAAGGTTAGAAAACTGTCAAGGAGTTGCTATGGAAACGTTGTATGCGGTACTCGGGTTCTTCCAGTCCGGTGGGCCGTTCATGTACCCGATTCTGCTGGTGCTTGCCATCGGTGCCGCCATCGCCATTGAGCGCTATATCTATCTCACGTTTGTGCGCACCAGGAACAAGGGTATCTGGAAGCGGGTGCTGCCCTTGCTGGAAGGTGGCAAGTATGACGCGGCCCGTGAAGCCGTCATGCATTCGGACGCAGCGGTGAGCAGGATCCTGGGCTATGGCCTGAATCGCGCCGAGCACCGGGGCAGTGGTGACGAGGTACAGATGGCCATGGAGGAGGGCTTGCTGGAAGTCGTCCCGCGACTGGAAAAACGTACCCATTACCTGGCGACCCTGGCGAATATTGCCACCCTGCTGGGCCTGCTGGGGACCATTATCGGGCTGACAGAGGCGTTCTCTACCGTTGCTGCTGCCGACGCGGCAGACAAGGCGAACCTGCTCTCGGCAAGTATCTCCATTGCGATGAATACCACCGCCTTTGGTTTGATGGTCGCCATTCCCCTGTTATTGATACATGCTGTCATGCAGACGAAGACCTCGGAACTGGTCGATACCCTGGAAATGGTCACGGTCAGATTATCCAACCTGATCGCCGGTGCAACGGTTGCGGGCAAGGATGTATCGTGAGGCCTCGCTGGCAACGCACGGCAAGGCGGGATGTGCACACGGTTGATGTGACCGCCTTCCTCAGCCTGATGGTGATACTGGTACCGTTCCTGCTGGTGACCGCAGTTTTTTCCCGGACGACGATTCTTGAAGTACAGCCGGCAATCGGTGAGGCTGATCAACTGTCCACGCCTGATCCGTTGCAACTGCAGGTGACCGTGCGCCAGACTGTGATCGAGGTGAACCACCTTGGGCAGTCACAGACTACGCAGCTCGACAGATCATCCGGTGACCAGGCGCTGGCGTCACTGGCAACACTGGCCGGTGAACTGAAAACGCGTTATCCGCAAAGCCTCGAGGTAACCGTTTTGCTGGAACCGCAGATTCCCTATGATGTACTGGTGCAGGTGCTGGATGTGTTGCGGGTCAAGCTGCAGCGACACGGGGATGCCATCGAGCAGCTGGAATTGTTCCCGTTGATTGCGCTGGGTCCCGTACCGGCACAACCGGGACGTGGTGCGCAATGACCAGAATTCCACGGGGTGCGACCCAGTTCAAGTGGCGCCGGCAGCGCCAGGAGAAGGCGCGACGCTGGCCCTCATTGAACCTGGTGGCACTGATGGATGTCTTTACCATCCTGGTGTTCTTTTTCCTGGTACATTCTGCGGACGGTGCACCGGAGGCGCACAACAAGCTGGTGCATCTCCCCGAGTCTGTTGCCGAGCAGCAACCCAGGGATACACCCATCGTAATGATCACCCTGGATAATATCCTGGTGCAGGGTGAGCCGGTTGCTGTCATCGACACGGCCATGCATGCAGCCCGTGGCGAGATCAAGGCCCTGCGTACAGCGCTGCAGGCACAACTGGTGCCGGATGCCCCCGCCATGACGGATCGTGAAGTGACCATTATGGGCGACAAGACCATCCCCTTTGAGTTGCTCAACCGGGTTATGCAGACGTGCAAGCAGGCAGGTTATGGCAGCATTTCACTGTCGGTGCTGCAACGGTCAGCCGGGGCGGTATAGATGCACGCGCTGACCCTGGAATCAGGATTGCCCTGGACGGGGCCCTATGAGGAAGACCGTCGTTTTCACCGCATCCTGTTGCAGACACTGTTGCTAGGTCTGGTAGCCGGGGTAATCACGCCCTATATCCGGATACCTCAGCTTGATTTCGACGTTGCAGAGGAATCCCCGCCACGTCGTGTACGCCTGCTTGCCGAGCAGGCGGTGCCGGTGCCACAGCCGGTACCACAGTTGACACCGGTACCTGTACCAGTAGCCCCCGTGGTGACCGCACCAGTGAAACCGCAAACAGTACCCGCACAACTCCCGGTTGCGCCGGTCGAGACACCCCGCCAGAAAGCGGCAAGGAGCGGGGTGCTGGCCATGAGTGACGTGCTTGCCGAATTGCAGGGTACGACACCGAAGACCGGGGCAATCCCGGGGAGGGAAAATGTCTCCGTTCAGGCGCGTACTGCGGCACCGCAGTCCTCGATGCTGACAGCCAACGTGACCCGGGGCAGCAAGGGTATTGACGCGGGTGTTGCCCACCAGTCAGTCCTGGGTGCAGGCGGTTTGCCGGACCGGGAGGACACCCGGCAGGGTACCGGCGGCCGTGCAGGAAAAGCGGCGGCAAGCGGACGGATAGCTGCGCCGCCATCAGGCATGGTGCGCAGCGAGGAAGCGATCCAGGAAGTGCTGGACCGGAACAAGGGCGCACTGTACACACTTTATAATCGCGAGTTGCGCAAGGATGACAGCTTGCAGGGCAAGCTCGTTATAAGTATTACGATCGCGCCGACAGGCAAGGTGACCCGCTGTGTTGTCCTCAGTAGCGAGCTGGAGGCGGCCTCACTGGAACAGCAGCTGGTCGCACTTATCAAGCGCATTGATTTTGGTGACAAACCGGGTGTGCCCGCGGTGACCACAAAGATACCCATTGAGTTTTTCCCAAGGTGATGGCTTTACGTTGCGTTGACAGACCCGGGTGCAAGGCCTTGCTGGCGCTGGTGATGTTGCTGTATGCCGTTGCCGGGCAGGGTGCTACACCGGTACTGGACTGGCAGGTGCTGCTTGCCGAGCCCGACCCCGAGGAACTGACGGAACTGGCCAGCCAGTATGAACATGCCATCGGCTATCGCCGTGATTATGGCCGTGCCCGGCAGCTGTATTGTGCCGCCGCCCGGCTTGGTTACCTGCCGGCACAGACGCGCCTGGCCTGGATGTATGCCAATGGCCTTGGCGCCCCGCGGGATACGGATCTTGCGGCTGCCTGGATGGAGGTGGTAGCGGCCAATGGTGACTTGCAGGCGCGCAAGTTTCTCGCCTTTGTCGGTGAGCCGGGTGTCACCCGGAAACCGCGGTGCACCTACGAAAGCCGCTTTGATGCCTATGCGGTTGCAACGATACCCGGCAAGGACTGGGATGCGGGCGTGAATATAGCCAGCCCCGAGCGCAAGCAAATAGCCGCGTGGGTACGTGCGCTGGCGCCGGATTACGGTCTGGACCCGAACCTCATTCTCGCGATCATCCAGACCGAATCAAATTTCAATCCGCGGGCCCGTTCGCCAGCAAATGCACAGGGGCTGATGCAGTTAATCCCGGCGACTGCCGCCCGTTTCGGCGTCAGGGACAGAACGAATCCGGTGCAAAACCTGCATGGCGGTATGGCTTATGTGCGCTGGTTGTTATCGTTCTTTCAGGGCGATTTGAAGCTGTCACTGGCGGGGTACAACGCCGGCGAGCATGCGGTGGAGAAATACCTGGGGATACCGCCTTATCGGGAGACACAGAACTACGTTCGCAAGGTTATACGTGCCTACGGTCGGAATAGTCATCCTCCGATTGAACCGGTGGTTGAACCATCCAGAGTGATGCCTTCACCCAATCGGTGACCCTCGGGTCACCGTTCAGCAGTATTGACGTTAAATGGTGTCGGGTGCTAACTACCTTCTCAACAACTGAGTGGCGGACTTATTTCCCGAAGGTGTTGTATTCGCCCACACCCGACGTAAATTCAGAATAGGTGTATTTGAATTTGGTGTATATTGTCCCTTGGTGCAGTGTGAGTGGCCGAAAATAGAAAATGTATTTAACCAACAAAACAAACTATCTGTTATTCCGGATTTTGATTGTGTGGACGGCTGCATTGCCAGTCACGCAGGCTGCCGAAGAACCCCGGGAGTGGGCGGCAACACACAGTGATGAACTGCTTGCTTTTTATCAGGAATTTCATGCGCAGCCGGAGCTTTCCTTTCGCGAGGTAAATACGGCTGGCCGGCTGGCTGCCGCGCTACAGGACTGTGGTGTCGAGGTGACCCGGGGCGTGGGTGGTCACGGGATTGTCGGCATACTGGAGAACGGCGCGGGGCCAGTGGTGATGCTGCGTGCTGACACGGATGCCCTGCCGGTAGCCGAGCAAACCGGGCTGCCGTATGCTTCAAAGGTGCAGACCCTGAATGAAGGGGGTGCTGAAGTCGGTGTGATGCATGCCTGCGGGCATGATGTTCATATGACCAATCTCATCGGTGCGGGCTGTTATCTGGCGGCCAACAAGCCGTTGTGGAAAGGGACCGTGATGCTGGTGGGGCAACCAGCCGAGGAAAGAGGCGCCGGTGCCCGGGCGATGCTGGACGATGGCCTGTTCGAACGTTTCCCCAGGCCCGACTTTGCCGTGGGCCTGCATGTCTCCCCGGTTTTGGCAACCGGCAAGATCGGCTTCCGTCCCGGTTATGTCATGGCCAATGTCGATAGTGTCGACATCACCCTGTATGGCAAGGGTGGGCATGGCGCATACCCGCACACCACGATCGATCCTGTGGTACAGGCGGCACAATTGGTGCTGGCGCTGCAAACGATCGTCAGTCGCGAAATCAATCCCATCGACCCCGCCGTCATCACTGTCGGCTCAATCCATAGTGGTACCAAGAACAACATCATCGGCGACACAGCAAAACTGCAACTCACCGTGCGCAGTTTTTCCGCTGAGGTCCGCCAGCAATTACTGGCGGCCATTACGCGCAAGGCACAGGCCGTTGCCATGGGTGCCGGAGCGCAGGAACCGCTGGTTACGATTGACGAGGGGACACCGTCGTTGTTCAATGACCCGGCACTTGCCGCCCGCTTGCGGCCCGTTTTCGAGCGTCTGGTCGGCGCGGGGAATATTGATCTTTCGAAGTTGTCGATGGGTGGTGAGGACTTCAGCCGGTACGGGCAAGCGGGTGTGCCGATCCTGATGTACTGGCTGGGGGCGGTTAGCCAGGACCGCCTGGATGCATACGCGGCAGCTGGAGAACCGCCACCTTCATTGCACTCGCCCCTGTTTTATCCTGATGCGGAAGCGACATTGATCATGGGGGTTACCACGCTGTCATCCATCGCACTTGAGTTGCTTAAACCCTGATTGCGCGGGTTGCAGGGAAGATTACATGCCTATCTGGAAAACATCCTTACACCATCTGCGGCAGGACTGGCAGCAGGTTTTTACCACACACCTTGCCTATACGGTCCTTGGCTTTGTGATTTTTGCTCCGCTGTTTGGCCTGCTTGGCCGGTTGCTGTTAAAGCTCTCGGACCAGCCCGCACTGGCTGACCAGGATATCGCCTGGTTCCTGCTGTCACCGTCCGGCATGGTTGCACTGGTGCTGTTAGCAGCAGTGCTGATTACCATCGCTGGTTTCGAGCAGGCCACCCTGATGACCCTCGGTGCCAGCAGGGTACAGGGCGTGCACCTGGGAACAGTGAATGCCCTGCGCTTCACGGCCGCATATGCCCGCTTTATCTTTTTCTTTGCCCTGCGGCTGGTGGTGCGAGTGCTGCTGCTGACGCTGCCGTTCCTCGCCATTGCCGGCGGTATTGCCTGGTTACTGCTGACCGACTACGACATCAATTATTATCTGAACGAACAGCCACCGATCTTCTGGGTAGCCGTCATCAGCATCGGGCTGCTGCTACTGGCCATGCTTGCGTTGCTGGTCCACAAGCTGATTGTATGGTCGCTGGCGCTGCCGCTGGTGTTGTTTGCCGGGGTCTCACCGGCACAATCGTTTGCTGAAAGTGAGCGCATTACACGGTGGCGGCGGCGCGAGATCTTAACCGTGCTGGGGCTCTGGGCGCTGCTGGCCGTACTGCTGAGTGTTGTCCTGTTGGGTATCATTCAACAGCTGGGGGCATGGGTCGTGCCTGCCTTTTTCGATTCGATAGTGTTGCTGGTGCCGGTGCTTGGCGGCTTCATGGCGCTGTGGGTATTCGGCAACTTTCTGATCACGGCCTTCACCTCCGGCAGTCTTGCCTACCTGCTGGTGGGTTGTTACGAAGAGTACAGTCAGGGCACCGCCACGCCTGATTTGCATGCCCTGGCACGACGCGATGCGGCGCAAGGCTGGCGGCTCACCAAATCAAGACTTGCCCTGCTGATGATTGGCGGGATTATTTGCGCTGTCCTGCTGGGTCACTGGTTGCTGAAGGGTATCCAGATGCAGGATGCGGTTACGGTAGTTGCGCACCGGGGGGCTGCCGGGGCAGCACCGGAAAATACCCTTGCTGCGGTACGCCGAGCTGTTGAGGATGGCACCGACTGGGTCGAAATCGATGTGCAGGAAACCGTTGATGGTGAAGTCGTCGTCATCCATGACAGTGACTTCATGAAGCTTGCGGGCAACCCGCTCAAGGTGTGGGACGGTACTCTTGCACAAGTACAGGGTATCGATATAGGCAGCTGGTTTTCGCCGGCGTTCTCGGCCGAACGGGTGCCCACCCTGGCCGCTGTGCTGGAGGAAGTCAGGGGCAAGGCCGGGCTGGTCATCGAACTCAAGTACTACGGCCATGACCAGCAACTCGAACAACGTGTCGTGGACATTGTTGAGCAGACGGGGATGGTCGATGAGGTGGCCATTATGTCGCTAAAATACGATGGCATTCAGAAGATTCGTAAACTGCGGCCGGACTGGAGCATCGGGCTGTTGTCTGCAAAGAGCATTGGCAACCTGGCCAGGCTGGACGTGGACTTTCTGGCCGTCAACACTGGCATGGCAACACCGGGGTTTGTGCGTCGTGCGCAGGAAAATGGCAAGCAGGTCTTTGTCTGGACAGTTAATGATCGGGTGTCAATGTTTCGCATGTTCTCGCTGGGGATCAACGGCATCATTACCGATGAGCCGGCCATGGCCCGTGAAGTGCTCGAGGAGCGCGTCGATCTGGGTATCGCGGAACGTTTGCTGATGCACACGGCAGTCCTCTTCGGTCGGCCGGTACCGCCAGGACTGTATCGTGATGAGTCACCGTAAGCGGCAGTCCATGTCAGCCTGCGGTGCAACGTGCGGGCTGGTGCTGCTGGTGACGGGCTGTGACTCTGCACCGGGCACTGATGTTGACAGTGACAGTATTGCCGCGCTGGAACGGCAACTGGAGATTGGCCGTCATGAACAACTGGTCAGTCTCAAGTCTGACCCGGCCAGCACGCTGACTGACTTTACTACCGACGGTTGCAGCGGTGGCCTGACCATTGGCTGGGAGTACCTCGCAGGGAGAATCGCGAGCTTTCAGGAGCAGCACGGTACGCAACCGGCCTGGGAGGAATGCTGCATTGCGCACGATCGCCGTTATTACACCGGCGGCACCGGCACGGTGGCGGCAAGCGAGAGTTTCAGGCTGCGCAGGGAGGCCGATCTTGAACTGCAGACCTGCGTCATGGAAACCGGTGCCCAACGAGCGCCGGTCCTGAGCCAGGAATACGGGTTGTCAGTCGATCATGTCGAGGAGCTTTATGACGTTGTTGCCGAACTTATGTACCGGGCTGTACGCATTGGCGGGGTTCCCTGTTCCGGCTTGCCCTGGCGCTGGGGATATGGCTGGCCCGAATGTCAGTGAAGCGCAAGCGGTCTGATTTTTCGCCGCTCCTGCATCACCAGAATTGAGACAATGGCAGTAGGATATGCTGTCTCGATACTGTGGGAGCGCCGTCCCCGGCGCGAATTCGCGGCGAGGACGCCGCTCCCACAATTAATATATTTTACAATGATCGGGCATATTACCTGCCCTGCGCTGGAAAGCAGAGAAATGGTATGATCGCCTG
>DMKK01000043.1 GCA_003454335.1 Gammaproteobacteria bacterium
ACCATGCCGATCATCAGCAGTGGCGCAGTTTCGCCCAGCGCCTGGGCCAGGCCGATGATGGTACCGGTCAGGGTGCCCGGCATGGCGGCTGGCAGCACCTGCTGGAATACCACCTGCACCGGCGACGCGCCCAGGGCCAGCGCCCCCTGGCGAATACCCGGAGAAACCGCACGCAGGGAGGAACGGCAGGCGATAATAATGGTGGGCAGGGTCATGAGCGCCAGCACTATGCCACCGACCAGCGGTGTCCCGCGCGGCAGACCAAATACATTGAGAATGACTGCCAGGCCGAGCAGACCGAAGATGACTGAAGGCACCGCCGCAAGATTATTGATATTGGCCTCGATCAGGCGGGTGAGGCGGGTGTCCCTCGAGAATTCCTCCAGATACAGCGCAGCGGAGATACCCAGTGGAAAGGCCAGCAGAAAACAGACCAGCAAGGCATAGATTGACCCTGCGACCGCACCGCCGATACCGGCCAGTTCAGGGTAGCGCGAATCCGCTCCGGTCAAAAAGCCGAGGTTAAATCGATAGTGAATAAGCCCCTCGTCTACCAGCCGGTCAAACCATTCCATTTGTCGCGCACTCAACCGGGTGTGTTTTCCGGTACGCGGCAGATGCCCCTTGTAGATCTGGTCATAATCCGAAGAAACCGGGACCTCCAGGGTCACAGTCTCACCAATTTTCCCGGGATTGGAGACAACATAGTCCCGCAGAGCCAGCTCCGCACCCGGGCTCAGCAACTTGGACAGTGTACGTTTGTCGGGTCGAGCTGTTACCCCGGGGAACAACGCGTACAGGGCTCGCTTGGCCGCAGTGTAATAGCTGCCGGCCCACAAATTTTCCCGGGTATAGGGCTGTTCGATACCCAGGCGCTCCGCATCTAGCTGGAATTCGAGTTCGATGGTCGTTTTGAAAAACGCCGAATGACCCGAAGAGACGATAGTCGAAACCAGGAAAACCAGCGCGGTACCGGCAAACAGCAGGGAGGTAATTCCATATAACCTGAAGCGCCATTCTGCCCAGGCGCGTTTCCGCAATCTTGCCTTGTTGTTCTGCAACATCATGAAGTCCTAGTCATACTGTTCGCGGTATTTGCGTACCACGTGCAGCGCAATGAAGTTCAGCGTCAGGGTCACAAAGAACAATGTAAGCCCCAGCGCGAACGCAGCCAGTGTTTTGGGGCTGTCGAATTCCTGGTCGCCAACCAGAATAGTCACGATCTGTGCGGTCACCGTGGTGACGCTCTCCAATGGATTGGCGGTGAGCCTGGCAGCCAGACCGGCCGCCATCACGACAATCATGGTTTCACCGATAGCGCGGGATACCGCCAGCAGGATGGCCCCGGCGATCCCCGGGAGTGCCGCAGGCAGAATAACTTTCCTGATCGTTTCGGACTTGGTGGCACCCATGGCCAGCGAACCATCACGCAATGAATAGGGCACCGAGTTGATAACATCATCGGACAGTGACGAAATGAACGGGATAATCATGAACCCCATTACCAGACCGGCGGCCAGTGCGCTTTCAGACGAGGTCTCCAGCCCGAAGCCGTGACCAAGATCGACAATCATGGGCGCCACGGTCAGTGCCGCAAAGAAGCCGTACACGACAGTCGGAATGCCCGCGAGGATCTCCAGCATCGGCTTGAGAATGTGACGCGCAGTCGGGTGCGCATACTCGGCCAGGTAAATCGCCGAGAACAGTCCGACCGGCACCGCAATCAGCATCGCAATCAGAGCGATCAACAGGGTGCCGGCAAACAACGGCACGGCACCAAAGGCACCGGAACTGCCAACCTGATCTGCACGAATAGCGACCTGCGGGCTCCATTTGGTGCCCAGCAGGAAGTCCATTACCGGCACGTGTTGAAAAAATCGCAGCGTTTCAAACGCCAGCGCAAGCACAATACTGATAGTGGTGAGAATTGCGATGGAGGCGCTGACAAACAGAAATAGTCGGACAAAGCCCTCGACTTTTTCGCGTGCCGGAAACAGATGACCGAGCCGCTTGTAGCCAAGATATAACCCTGACAGGCCTGCTGTAACAAACAGGATTGTCAGTGCAATGCTGGACTGCTGCTGCAGTACCCGATAATAGCCGACAGCCTGCAACACAGATTCATCGGCAGACTCGGACGGCAGCACACCCTCGGCGATATTCCTGATTTCAACATACTTGAAGGCATTGTTCGCTTCGATAGTGGCACTGTTTGCGGCAAATTCAGCCAGCACCGCAGGTCTGATAATCCCGGGCTCCACCGCCAGCCAGGCAAGCACCACCACCAGCATGGGCAGCGCACACCACAGGGCGTTGTAGACCCCGTGATAGACGGCTCGTGAGCGCGGCCGAATGCCATCGGCCAGTTGCGGAATCCGCACCCTTCTCCAGCCGAGCACGCCCGAAACCAGCACCAGGATGAGGAAAACGATGGTAAGTTGTGCAAAGGTCATCGGTATTCAGCTACTTTGTTCCCCGTTAACTCCTTCTCCTTCCGGGACGCCTGCAGGGATGCAGGCGACCCGGAAGGAGAGGGAACCTTGGTTGGCCGCTATTTCTGCATGCTCACCAGGTTCCGGGCATCGGCCTTCAACTTCGAAAGTTTTTCTGCTTCCAGAGGCACCAGCCCGGTGTCGACGAGGTAGCCCTCTTCACCGATTGCATTATCACTGGTGAACTCAGCCAGGTATTCCTGCAGCCCGGGAATGACACCGATGTGTGCTTTTTTAACGTAGAAAAACAGCGGACGGGCAACCGGATAGCTGTAGTCCTGAATGGAAGCAAGACTGATCTCGACGCCTTCGATAGTGGCTGCCTGAATCTTGTCACGGTTGTTTTCCAGATAGCTGAAGCCGAAAATTCCGAAGGCATCGGGATTGCCTTCAAGTTTTTGCACGATCAGGGTGTCGTTCTCCCCTGCCTCGACTGCCGCCCCGTCCTCGCGCAGCACCTCGCAGGCCTTCTTGTCCTTTTTCAAAACCTCATCCGGACAACCCTTCTTCATCACCAGGGAGTTCCATGCATCCCGGGTACCGGAAGTCGGCGGTGGTACCAGCACAGTAATTTTGCTATTCGGTAATGCCGGGTCGATTTCACTCCACTTCTGCGGCTTGGGTCCATGCTCGGCCAAGGCCAGCCATAACTGTTTACGCGTCAGATTCAGTTTGGAGGCTTTAACACTGTTAGCAAAGGCAATGCCGTCATTGCCAAAGGCCACCTCGATAATATCCGTCACACCGTTTTTCTGGCAGTTCTCCCACTCCGAGGACTTCATGGCCCGGGAGGCATTCGACACATCCGGGTGGCCGCTACCGACACCCTGGCAGAACAGCTTCATACCACCACCGGTACCGGTGCTCTCGATGACCGGCGTTTTGAATTTACCGCGGTTGCCGAAGCGCTCGGCGACGATGGTAGAAAATGGATACACCGTTGAGGAACCAACAATTTGAACCTGATCACGGGCAATAGCCGTACCAGGCTGCAGAACTGCAAGCGCTACCGCAAGAGAAGAATATAACGAAATATTTTTTAACCGTGTATTAAGCATAATGCCTCCAATAGAATGTATTAATCATTTGCTGATGCAAATAATGGAGGACAATTGTTTGCGATTTGTTAGGCGAAGTTCAGGTTTTGACAAGGTTTGCCGGCAACGGCCTTTCTTTACCCCTGGTGATGGGGCAACAGAATAATGAAGGTGCTGCCC
>DMKK01000156.1:0-6040 GCA_003454335.1 Gammaproteobacteria bacterium
TAGAAAGGAACTTCAGTCTAATGAACGTGCAGCCTTTATGGCGGAATACCACTGCACGTATGTGCCAAGCGTATCATGGCTTTTTACGGTTAATCTCGCCCAGCGGAAAGGGAGCCACTTGCTGGTTAATCACATTGATGATTTACGTCAGGCTTTTTGCTACATCAAACGAAAATATCCGTGCCGGATGGATGCGGTAGTGGTTTTACCTATTCGTTACTCAGAGCCTCTTACGTGGGCTACGCAGGTTGTTCCACCGTCTTCTTACTTCCCGGATGCCAGTGTATGCGGGCTGACAAGCACGAAGGTGTGGATCTTGTTCTTCAGGCATGAGACGGTGCCGCTGTCTTTCAGTTGGCATTCGAGCGCATGTTCCTTGCCCCAGCCTGCTTTTACTTTATAGGTGCTTCCTGCGTTATCATCTTCACCGCCGATTTCTTCATCATCTGTACTGATATCAATGTTGTCTGTGGCGCCTGAATCAACAACCAGATTTCGGTATGTTACCTTGAACGACCCGTCTTCCGAGAAACCTTTCATGACGGACTTTGTCTTGAACTTGATAATGTTGTTGCCGCTTTTCCGGGTTTGGTTGTCGCTGTAACAGACGATGTTGTCTTCCTCTGTTCGGCAATTATTGATCGCAGAGGGGAGGTAGGCGACCGGTTTGTTGTCGCGGTTCCATGCGGCAACCATAAGGTCCTCGATAGAGAACCCAGGGGTTTTCTCCGGTTCTTCGGTTTTCGCGGTTTCGGTCCTGACTTTATTGGTCTTTGTTTTTTTCAGCTTGGTTTTTTTCGCTCTGGCAACAACGGGTTTTATCTGTTTGACCGCAACTTTTTCCACGGCGGCAGGCTTGTTCTTTTCAGCTTTTTTTATTTTCATTTTTTCCGACACATCGATCATCTCTCCGCGTGCCTGATTGAAGCCGCCATCAACAGCCCTGGTAAACCATTCCAGTGAAGTAGTGTAGTTCTGTTTTACACCAGAGCCTGATGCATACATCTTGCCAAGGTAGTACTGTGAGGCTGGATGGTTCTGTTCAGCGGCAGCCTTGAACCATTTGAATGCAGTCTTTCTGCTCCTGTTTACGCCGGTTCCTTCGTAGTAATTCAATCCGAGTTTGTACTCTGCCTTTGCATAACCCTGTTGGGCTGCGTTTTCGAAGGCTTCGCTTGCCTTGTCATGGTTGCTGCTGACACCTGCTCCTTCTGTGTACATCTTGCCGAGTTTGTACTGGTTTTCGGCGTCACCCTTGTCAGCCAGTGCCAGTGTTTTCCTGAAGCGTTCTTCATTTGCTTCAAGTATCTTCAGGCGACTGACTGCTTTCTGGTTTTTCTGTGCAGCAGATTTCTGGTACCACTCAATGGCCTTGCTTAAATCCGGGGATACTCCGCGTCCGTTCTGATACATGGATGCCACATCAAACTGGGCGTTGCTGTTACCCTGCCTGGCTTCCTGTAGTTTTTCGTTGAACAGGGACTGCCAAATATCATTGCCGCCTGTGGCAACAGTGGAGAGAAGCAGTAAGGTCAGGATCAGGACGGTTCTTTTCATGGTTGTTACCTGCGGATAGATAAATGCATGATTCGCATACTTTTAATATGAAATATATCGACGTCTGGCAGCCATGCTTGAGTGGACGAAAGAAGCAGAATTACATAATCAATAATAAACAACAGGATAGCGCAAATACCTCACTATAAGTATGACGCCTGGTGTTCGTTTTCCGGACGTGAGTGGATTCCCCGTCGAAGGCAGCGTGATTCAGCGTTTATGCTGATTGGCGCACATGCGGGCAATATTTGTGAGCTAACGGAATGCAGCCAGATGTTGCAGGATGCGTTGCTCGAGCCAGTAGCTCGGCTGCAAGGGGTTCCAGCCGGATACATAGCCAACATGGCCACCGCGACGGGATACTTCCAGGGTGACTGTATTGCTCAGGTCGGCCTCGTGAGGAAGTGCATCCTCAGGAAGAAACGGGTCATCTCTTGCCTGCAGCATCAGGGTCGGTACGGTAATGTTCTTTAAAAATTGTTTACTACTGGAGCGTTCGTAATAGTCGTCAACGCCACTGAATCCATGCAGCGGGGCAGTAATGGCCTGATCGAATTGCCTGAACGTGCGTAATTCCGCAAGGCGTTCAGCCGGAAACGGCATGGTATGCAGCCTTGCCTTGGTGGCCACTGATGCCCTGAGTTTCTGCAACAGGTGTTGCTGATAAATCCGGGACAGTCCCCGTTCAAGGGTCAGTGCGGCGCAGTTCAGTTCGAACGGGACGGAGATGGTGACGGCTGTGACCGGTGGTGCCGCACTGCCTTGTTCTCCCAACCACTTGAGCAGCACGTTGCCGCCCAGTGAGTAACCGATGGCTGCAATTTTCTTTTCCGGATGTTGTTGGTCAATATGCTGCATGATGAAATCAAGATCGCCAGTCTCGCCTGAATGATAACTGCGGGGTAGTCGGTTTGGTTCTCCGCTGCGGCCACGGAAGTACATCAGTGCGGCAGTGTGACCATCCCGGGCCAACGCAGAAAGTATGCCAGCCGTGTAGTGTGAATCGATTGAACCTTCCAGGCCATGCAGAATTAATACACACATGCCATCCGTTTGCCGGGTCCAGTCCAGGTCAACAAAGTCCCCGTCGGGTAATTCAATCCGCTCGCGAGTAAGTTGCGGTGCCTTGCGCGGGCGAAACAGTGACGGATAGAGTGTTTGCAAGTGCGGGCCAGGCAGCCACCATGCCGGGCGGAACGCACTGCGGGTAATCATTTGCTGGTGTACTTAATGGCCTGCGGATACAGTGGCACTTTGGTTGTCTAGGTGGCGACCCGATTTGCTATCAAGTCGTCAACCACGCTTGGGTCTGCCAGTGTGGATGTGTCACCCAGCGAGTCCATTTCATTAGCGGCAATCTTACGAAGAATGCGGCGCATGATTTTTCCGGAGCGCGTCTTTGGCAATCCCGGAGCCCACTGGATAATGTCCGGTGTGGCGATTGGCCCGATTTCCTTGCGTACGTGCCCGACCAGTTCCTTGCGCAGTTCTTCCGTGGGTTCCACGCCATTGATGAGCGTGACGTAGGCATAGATTCCCTGACCCTTGATGTCGTGCGGGTAACCGACAATAGCTGCTTCTGCAACCGAATCATGAAGAACCAGCGCGCTTTCAAGTTCCGCGGTACCGAGATTATGACCTGAGACAATCAGGACATCATCGACGCGCCCGGTAATCCAGTAGTCGCCGTCGGCATCGCGGCGGGCACCGTCACCGGTAAAATATTTGCCCGGGAAGGCGCTGAAGTAGGTATCAATAAACCGCTGGTGATCTCCGTAGACGGTACGCATTTGTCCCGGCCACGGCTGTGTTATCACGAGGTTGCCCTCGGCCGCATCTTCAAGCGTATTGCCTTCGTTATCAACAATCGCAGGTTTTACACCAAAGAACGGGCGTGTGGCAGAGCCTGGTTTCATTGTTACCGCCCCGGGTACGCCGGTAATCATGTGACCACCGGTTTCAGTTTGCCACCAGGTGTCCACAATGGGGCAGCGCGCATTGCCAACGCTGTGGTAGTACCACTCCCATGCTTCCGGGTTTATCGGTTCTCCCACGGTGCCGAGCAGCCGCAGGCTTGCGCGTGAGGTCTTGTTGACCGGTTCATCTCCCATGCGCATCAGGGCGCGCAGGGCAGTGGGTGCCGTGTAGAACGTGTTGACCTTGTGCTTGTCACAGACCTGCCAGAAACGGGAGGCATCCGGGTAGGTCGGTACGCCTTCAAACACCAGCGAAATGGCGCCGTTGCTTAAGGGGCCATAGACAATATAGGAGTGACCGGTGATCCAGCCGACATCTGCCGTACACCAGTAGATGTCACCATCATGGTAATCGAACACGTATTTGTGTGTGATGGCTGCATACAGCAAATATCCGCCCGTGGTGTGCATGACTCCTTTTGGCTTGCCCGTGGACCCGGATGTGTAGAGGATGAAGAGCGGGTCCTCGGCATCCATCTGCTCGGGTGGACAATCGGCAGAAACACCGGCGGCTGCCTCGTGGTACCAGATGTCGCGTTCTTCATGCC
Organism: Gammaproteobacteria bacterium; assembly: GCA_003454335.1. Taxonomy (GTDB): domain Bacteria; phylum Pseudomonadota; class Gammaproteobacteria; order UBA9214; family UBA9214; genus UBA9214. The sequence goes on from DMKK01000156.1 coordinate 4,082, forward strand.
AGCCAATACCTGCAGCAGTACGGCGCACGACGATCACGCTATGCACGTTCGGGCAGGATTGCAGGGCCTTATCGACATTGGCCTTGAGCGGGACCGGTTTGCCCCCGCGGATACCTTCATCGGCAGTAATTACCGCCTGGCAGTCAGAGTCCAGGATGCGGTCCTTGATGGATTCCGGAGAAAAGCCGCCAAACACAACTGAATGTACTGCGCCAATGCGGGCACAGGCGAGCATGGCATAGACGGCCTCCGGAATCATCGGCATGTAGATGCAGACACGGTCACCCTTCTTTACATTACGTGATTTGAGCACGTTTGCCATGCGGCAAACATGTTCATGCAATTCATTGTAGGTGATGCGGTCGTCATCGGCCGGGTCATCACCTTCCCAGATCAGGGCGGTCTGGTCGCCGCGGGTTTCGAGGTGCCGGTCTACGCAGTTGTAACAGGCGTTCAGTTTTGCCCCTTCAAACCAGCGGATATATCCCTTGCTGTAGTCCCAGTCAAGTACTGTGTCCCAGGGTTTGTCCCAGTCCAGAAACTTTTCTGCCTGTTCGGCCCAGAAGCCGGCAGGGTCACTGATGGATTTTTCATACATCGCCTTGTATGAAGCTTCATCCAGTAGGGCGTTCCGGGCAAAGGCTTCCGGTACGTTATATGTCTTGCTGTCTGACATGGGGCTGCTCCTGGTGTTGTTATTTCCGGTGAGTTGCGCGCTGCTTGTCGATTATAGTCATGATAATTTCTGTGCCAACCGTGTATTCATGACCTCGATACCGATTCGGTGTATTGCACGGGAGCAGGTAATACCTGGTATGCGGGTATTGCGCTGGTATCCCAGTGATTTGCGGCCCATGTCCATATTTCGTCCAGGCTGGCATCCTGCGGCGAATCGGGCAACGCCTGGTGCAGGAAACGGAGTACATCCAGTACGGCACGGTTACTGTCGTCCACGGTTATTGGTGGTGCAAAACTCTGTTTGCTCAGCTTGGCGTTGCTGGCATCAGTGGCGATCGGTAAATGCAGATAGGCAGGTGTTGGCAGGTTCAGTAGCTGTTGCAGATATATCTGCCGTGGCGTTGACGCGAGTAAATCCGAACCACGCACGACCTGGTTGATACCCTGATCGGCATCATCGACGACCACCGCCAGCTGGTAGGCAATCAGCTGGTCTGCGCGTCTGACAATAAAGTCACCCGTGTCCGTCTGCAGTTGCTGGAGCAGGCCGGCCTGTAGCCGGTCCTGCATACTGATGGCCGTATTGTTCACCCGCACACGGATGGAACGGGGACTGCGTCCTGCCGGTAAGCCATTACGGCAGGTTCCGGGATAAATGGCGCCGGCCGGTGTGTGGATAGCGCTGTCCGCTACTTCCTTGCGGGTGCAGCCGCAGTCATAGAGATATCCCTGTTGTTGCAGTTCGGCCAGTGCTTCCTTGTACAGGTGGGTGCGCTTGCTCTGATAGATGACCGGCCCATCCCATGTCATGTGCAGCAGTTCCAGTGTTCTTAAAATATCATCCGTGGCGCCGGCGACTTCCCGCGGCGTGTCTAAATCTTCGACCCGGAGTAACCACTCACCCTGATGATGACGGGCGTCAAGATAGCTTCCAACGGCGGCGACCAGGGAACCAAAATGCAGTGGTCCGGTAGGTGAGGGTGCAAAGCGTCCGCGGTAGCTGGCCGGTGTTTGCATTTATGGCAGGACTTTCATGGCATACCTTGCAGCTTCCCCTGACGGGGCCTACTCTTCCTCTTCCCGCAGCTGCCTCTCTTTACGAAATGCCTTCACCGCCTGCTTGATAGTCGGATAGAAATGCTGACGATCAATGGTGTCCAGCAAACCATAGGCGACGATTCTTTCTTTCATTGGCGGGCTGACCTCTGCAAAAATGAGATGGCGGCCGTTTGCATTCATTTCCAGGTCCAGATCAACCAGCATGTCGGCGGCTGTGCTGTC
>DMKK01000156.1:6064-11662 GCA_003454335.1 Gammaproteobacteria bacterium
TCATAGGCTCGGCTGTGATGAGCACCCAGTACGGTGTTGGCTCCGTCTCCGTAATGAGACGACGCACAAGGTCGCGGAAGATGTTGGCGTTGGCAAAGAAAAGCGGTGCGTCCCAGCGGATGATGAGCAGACCGTCAAGCCTTTTTGCCTCAGTATGGGTATCAATGTCTTGATAGCCATCTTTGCCATTTTTGCCCAAAACGGCCGAGTGTGGCCGCCATGATCGTTCGAAAAACTGCAAAATCGAGAGGCCGATGGCGATTACAATGCCTTCCAGCACGCCCACCAGCGCCACGCCGAGAATGGCGACGGCTGCAAGAAAGAATTCACTTTTTCGCATGACCCACAGGCGCCGTAATTCGGCTATATCGAACAGGCCAATAGAGGCGATGATAACGACGGCCGCGAGTACCGATTGCGGCATTGCTTTCACCAGGCCCGGCACGAAGAGCAACATGCTCATCACCAGTGCGGCGGCGACCAGCCCCGTGAATTGTGTTTTTGCGCCAGATTGTTCAGCAACGGCCGTTCGTGAACTGCTCGTGCTGACGGGGAAACCCTGAAAAAACCCGGCCAGTAAATTCGCCGATCCAATCCCGACCAATTCCTGATTGCTGTCCACCTCATCTCCACGGCGGGCGGCAAACCCGGCCGATGTTGAAATCGTGTCACCAATCGTGACCAGTGCCATACCCAGTGCGGCGGCAGCCAGTAGTGGGAGACTGGCAAGCGATACATGTGGAAAAGAAGGGACGGGGAAGCCTTGCGGAAGCACGCCGACCACGGCGACTCCTTTGGTGCCCAGACTGAAAGCCATCGAAATCAGGATGGCGACCACGACGGCGATCAAAATGCCCGGCACATTTGGTTTCAATCGTTTCAGCACCATGACAATGATCAATGCCAATGCCCCGACGCTGAACGCCCACCAATTGATTTGTTCAAAGCTGGCGAAGATAGCCATCACTTCAGCAAAAATGTTCTCACCCTCGACAGAAATGCCGAGCAGCTTGGGGAGCTGTCCGATAAAAATAGTAACGGAAAGTCCTGCCAAATACCCGATGCGCACAGGTTTGGAAATCAGATCAGCGACGAAGCCCAGTTTGGTGGCGCCGGCCCCAACCGAGATCAGGCCGACAAAAAAGGCCAGCATTCCAGCCAGCGCAATCGCTTCGGCGGGGTCGTCAGTGACCAGCAGCGGTAAAATTGCGGCAGCAATCATCGGTCCAAGCGATGAATCGGGGCCAAGCACAAGGTAGGGCGAGGGGCCGAAGGCGGCATAGGCGAGGAGGCACATGACGGTGGTGTACAGGCCGGTGATGGCGGGTAATCCTGCCAATTCGGCATACGCCATCCCCTGCGGCACGAGCAATGTGCTCAATACCAGGCCCGCGACAATATCCTTGACTAACCACTGTGGTTTATACGTCCGCGCCGCCTCAATACCCGGCATCCATTTGCTGATTTGGTCTGGTTTGTTGGGGGAAGTGGCCATTTTTTATTGCTCGTGTTGTATTGACCTTGTCCTGGTAAGGGTAAGCCGGTGTTTGCATTTATGGCTATCCTGCAGGTTCCTCTGCAAGGCGTGGAATAAAAAAGCCGGCAATACGCCGGCTCTTTGAGACGATGGTAAGCCATAAACAAGCTACCCCATCTGTTTTTCCCGGATCTCATCAAGATATTTGCAATCAATGCACAGGGTGGCCGTGGGCCTTGCCTCAAGCCGTCTGACACCGATTTCAACACCACATGCCTCACAGAAGCCAAACTCTTCGTTGTCAAGATTACGCATGGATTCATCAATCTTCTTGATCAGTTTACGTTCACGGTCGCGGGCACGTAACTCCATGCTGAATTCCGATTCCTGTGTTGCGCGATCATTTGGGTCAGGGAAGTTTGCAGCATCATCCTGCATGTGGTGGACGGTGCGATCCACTTCTTCCATCAGGCTGCGTTTCCATGCGAGGAGAATATCCCTGAAATGGGCAACCTGTCTTTCGTTCATATATTCTTCGCCCTTTTTCTCTTTATAGGGGGCGATGCCGGGTACCGGGCCAATTTGCGATGTTGTTTTCCGCGCGGGTCTTCTTCTGGGGGCTGTCTTTTTGGCCGCAACCGTCTTGGGAGCAGATTGCTTCGCAGTGGCCTTCTTTTCTGCTGCGGTTTTGTCGGCTGCGGCTTTCTTCGGTGCGGCTTTTTTGACTGTTTTCTTTTTCGCTACAGTCTTTTTCGTCGCTGCTGCTTCGCTCGTTACTGCTTTCTTCTTTGCCGCCATGTAGAATGTCTCCAGCTTTTACTGATTTAACGTGCTGTTTGAATTAGAAAAATAAATTAATCCCGGGTCCACCTGCAGGTATTATTATTGCCGGGTAATGTTACAGGGGCGTTATTTATACGCCACTTTTACCATTAGTCAAGAACGGAAAACGGCTTGAAACAGGCTTCGCCACCGGCATTTTAGCGGGGCGTACTTCGGGACAAATTGATTGAACAGCTTTATTGAGGGACGAGACGAAATGCAAGCGAAATTACAGGCACTTTTGTTTGATGTTGATGGCACCCTGGCAGATACCGAGGAGGTCCATCGCCAGGCATTCAATGCCGCATTTTCAGCGGCTGATCTGGACTGGGTCTGGAGTCAGGAACTCTATCATGAGCTGCTATCCGTGACCGGTGGCAAGGAACGTATTCGTTTTTATCTGGAGCGCGACCGGCCGGATTATCAGTTGCCACCGGATGCCGGTGAGTTTATTGCGCAATTGCATGCTAACAAGACCAGAATCTACGTCAGTATGTTAACGAAGGGCGAGGTGCCGTTGCGCCCGGGCGTTGAACGCCTGATCAGGGAGGCGCATGCATGTGGCCTGCAGCTGGCCATTGTCACCACGACATCACCTGAAAACGTCAGTGCCCTGTTTGAGCACAGTTTTGGTGTGCATGAAAATGAATGGTTCGAGGTTGTTGCGGCGGGCGGTGTGGTGCCACAGAAAAAACCGGCACCGGATATATACGATTATGCCCTCGAAAAGATGGGGCTGGCCGCGAGTGAATGTCTGGCGCTTGAGGATTCGGAGAATGGTTTACTGTCGGCCCGTGCTGCCGGGATCGATGTCGTGGTAACGGTAAACCAGTATACCGAGCAACATGATTTTACAGCGGCTGCGCTGGTGATTGATCATCTGGGGGAACCGGCCCAACCGTGCCGGATGATACAGGGCCGCTTGCAACCTGACCCCTGCATCGATGTGGATTATCTGCGCCGCTTGCACGCAGCCTGTCAGGAAGCATGACCGTAAAGACAGCGGCCCGGATGCGGTTGATTCAGCCATTTTACGTGATGGCGTTGCTGGCGCGTGCACGTGAACTGGAAGCGGCTGGCCGTTCCATCATCCATATGGAAATCGGCGAGCCGGATTTTGTTACCCCGCAGCCCCTGATCGATGCCGGCATCAGGGCGTTGCAGGACGGACGCACGCATTACACGCCGGCGGCCGGCCTGTGGGCGTTGCGTGAGAAAATAGCCGGCTTCTACCAGACGCGTTATGGCATTACCGTCGAGCCGGAACGGGTAGTGGTTACCCCGGGTGCATCAGCGGCGCTGCAACTGGTTTTGGCTGTACTGGTGAACGCGGGTGATCAGGTATTGCTGGCAGACCCGGGGTATCCCTGTAACCGTAATTTTGTCCATCTGTTAAACGGTGAGCCGGTTGCTGTTCCGGTGAATGCAGGCAGCGGTTATCAGCCTGCGCCACAACAGATCAGCGAGTACTGGACCGACCGGACCAGGGCCTTGCTGGTGGCATCCCCGTCCAACCCGACGGGGACCCTGCTGGATGACCATACCCTGCGGGAGTATCACACCATTACCGGGCGCAATGGCGGTAGCCTGATTGTTGATGAAATCTATCACGGGCTGACTTACGACGGTCCGGCGCAAACGGCACTTGCCGTGTCAGATGACATTTTCGTTATTAACAGTTTTTCAAAATACTTTGGCATGACCGGCTGGCGGCTTGGTTGGCTGATTGCACCGCGCGAGGTTATTCCTGACATTGAAAAACTGGCGCAGAACCTGTTTCTTGCCGCGCCAACGCTGGCCCAGTACGCTGCTTTGAGCGCCTTTGATGATGAGGTAATAGCCATCCTTGATGCCCGCCGTGATGAATTCCGGTCGCGGCGGGACTATCTGCTGCCGGCGCTGCGTGATATCGGGTTTGGGATTCCGGTTGCGCCTGCCGGTGCATTTTATCTTTATGCAGATTGCAGCCGGTTTACCGATGACAGCTACGGTTTTGCAGAACGCCTGCTTGAGGAAGCGGGAGTCGCGGTGACGCCAGGTATTGATTTCGGCAGCAATCAGCCTGAACAGCATGTGCGTTTTGCCTACACGACCTCACTGGAGAACCTGCAGGAAGGGATGCGTCGTCTGGCCGAAAGGCCGTGTTAATCAATACCACCTGCACTGCGGGTAGTTCTTTATCGTGAATATGCAACAAAATTAAACTGCAAAAATTCACAGTATTCTGAACACCACTCCGTTACCTTGAATTTACAGTCAATGTAAAGGAGCAGGAATTCACGATGAACAATCAGTCAAACGTGGTTTGCCAGAGCGTATCAGCCAGGCCGGAACAGAATCGACAGCTGTTGCTGCTGGGGTTGTTGACAAAGTTCGCACTGGTGCTGCTGCTTGGCTTCGCTTATGCCTGTATCAGACTGTGTAGCTGATATGTATCGTAGGATGCGGAAGCTTCGTACCTCAGCACATCCTACGTTTCGTTTTGTTTCTGCGCGTTGTCTTTTAGTTCGCCTACCCACATTGCCGTCGCACCGGCCACGGAAACCGGCATGGCCAGAAAGTTCACAAACGGGATCATGGTCATCAGCAGTGAGCTGCCGCCAAAGCCGTAGGCGAGTACGCGTCGCTGGCGCAGCAATTTGCGCTGTTGCGAGAAATGCAGCAGGTGATTGGCCATCGGGTAGTCTATATATTCAATGACCAGCATCCAGGCGCTGAACAGTGCCCATATAAAAGGTGCGGCGAGATTGATGCCGGGTATCAGGAACAGGATACCAAGAGGTATTGCGCGGAGGATAAAATACACCAGTTTGCGCAGCTCGGAGACAATGCTCGGGATGATGTCTTTTACCAGTGCCTGCCAGCCGCCGGTTTCGACGAGTTGCCCGGTGAGGTGTTTTTCGACGGCTTCCGCCAGCATGCCATTAAAGGGTGCGGCGATCATATTGGTGATCACTGAGAAGGTGTAAAAGATAATCAGTACGCCGGCGACTGCGAACAGGGGCCACAGCAGGTAACGCAACCAGTCCAGCCAGGATGGCAGATAGCCGAGCAGCATATTGATTAATAGTTCCAGCCAGTGTGACAGTCCAAAGATTGCACCGGAAAACACAAGGGTGCTGATGAGCAGGGGCATGGCGACGTAGCGGCGCAAGCCAGGTTGACGGATGAGGCGCAGACCTTCGAGCAGGTAATGCATGCCGGTTCGGTTGTTGCTCATGTTGAAATTCCTGTACGTAAATAAAATTTATTGCGTAGATCAGTTATGAATCCATATTGTAGGAGCGCCGTCCCCGGCG
>DMKK01000156.1:11669-19969 GCA_003454335.1 Gammaproteobacteria bacterium
GGCGAGGACGCCGCTCCCACAGGACCGGCCGGGATTCGCGCCGGGGCGGTGCTCCCACAGGTGTGTCTATTGTTGTAGGAGCGGATTACATGACTGTCGCGCCAGCAACGCTGCCCCGTATGCCGCTTCCTGATGTACGGCCGCGACCACGGGGATGCCCAGTAGCTGCGAGCGTATTGTACGCCAGCTAGCATTGACTGCACCGCCGCCGGTGGTGATGATTTTTTCCGGCCAGGGTGCGCCCAGCTCGGCCAGTTTCCGGTAACCCTGCAATTCAATGCGGGCAATCCCTTCCAGGATCCCCTGAAAGAACATCAGGTCCCCGGCGGGCCTTGGTTGCAAACGCGGTTGCAGGCCGGGATCGTTGACCGGGAAGCGTTCCCCCGCACTAACCAGCGGATAGTAATCCAGTCCGGTCGGTTCGTCAGCAGAGATCATGCCGGTAAGTTGTGTGATTTCTTCGCTATTGAAATATTGCTGCAATACCGCGCCACCGCTGTTGGAGGCGCCGCCGGCCAGCCAGCTGTTGCCGAGGCGGTGGCTGTAGATGCCAACTTCCGGGGCGAAGACGGGAGTGTCCGAACGGATCTTCAGGACCAGGGTGCTTCCCAGTGAAGTTACCGCCTCGCCGGTCTGTGCGCCGGTGGCAATGAAACTTGCCGTGCTGTCGGTGGTGCCACTGAGAATACGCGTCTCTGCTGTCATGCCCCAGCGCTTACACCAGGTCGGTTGCAGTGTGCCGACAGCTTGTCCGGCGGAAACAACATCGGGTAACAGGGCCGGCGGGATATTTAACCCGCTCAGCCATGCCGGCCAACAGGCGTTTACCACGTCATAGCCCAGTTTCAGGGCATTGTTCTCATCGGTGATACCGAACATACCGGACAACCGGCCCAGCAGCCAGTCAGCCTGATGCAGGGCATGGTGTGCTGCATTGCAGGCGGGTTGCTGCAACAGCCATAACAGTTTGGCAAGGCTGGAGCTGGCGCCCCGGGCGGCGGTTTCAACCGGGGCGATGCGGTCAATCTGTGCGGCCTGCTCGCAGGCCCGGGCGTCGTTGTACATCAGTGCTGGTAACAGCGGGGTGCCGCTGGCGTCGCTGCAAAGCAGGGTGGCCGAGGTGCCATCCAGTGCGATGGCCGCGATGGTGTCCAGTGGAAACTCGGTCGCGAGCTGGTCCAGGTTCACTGTCAGGGCCTTCCACCAGGCCTCCGGGTCCTGCTCGACCGCATTACCTGATCGGTCGGGTGCGGGCAGCGGGGTGCGGATTTCAACCTTGATGGTGGCATCGGCATCAATAACGCAGCTACGGCACCCCGAGGTGCCGATATCAATGCCAAGGTAGTGTTTCACGGCGGGCTAGCCAGTAAGTGACTGCTAATGAAGGTGCTGGAGGCAGGGTGTTATTTGAGTTTTACCGACGCTGGTGCTTCCCAGCCGTCCTGGCGATGCTCGACCACCACGTCGGTATAAACCCCACCGCGAACATTGAATTTCGCGCGCAGGCGCATAAAGCGCGGCTGGCAGCAGTTGACCAGGTCGTTGAGCATGCAGTTGGTGATGTCCTCGTGAAAGGCGCCTTCATCACGAAACGACCAGATGTATAATTTAAAGGACTTCAGTTCGACGCACAGCTGATTCGGAATGTACTCAAGGTACAGGGTGGCAAAGTCCGGCTGGCCGGTTTTCGGGCACAGACAGGTAAATTCCGGTGTGCGAATGCGAATGGTGTAATCCCGGTCCGGGTGCGGATTGGGAAAGGTCTCGAGATCCTTGCTGGGTTGTGTTGACATGATGGTGCAGCCTTAAAGGGATTTCCGGAACCATACAAGACACAAGATGATGTGTGCAAGCTTGACAACATAACAAAAGCTTGTATTTGCGTGTGTCAATCGAGTAGTCTAGCCGTCCATGCGATTGTCAAAAATAAAGCTGGCAGGGTTTAAATCCTTTGTCGACCCGACCACGATCCACGTGCCCAGTAATCTGGTTGGTGTCATAGGCCCGAACGGCTGCGGCAAGTCGAACATTATTGACGCGGTACGCTGGGTGATGGGTGAGTCTTCAGCCAAGCATTTGCGTGGCGAGTCCATGTCCGATGTTATTTTTAATGGCTCCACTGGTCGCAAGCCGGTGGGTACTGCCAGCATCGAGCTGGCCTTTGACAATACCGACGGTACCATCGGTGGCCAGTATGCCGGTTATAACGAGATTTCCATCCGTCGCCAGGTGTCACGGGATGGTGCTTCCAACTATTTCCTGAATAACACGCGCTGCCGGCGCCGTGACATTACCGATATTTTCCTCGGTACCGGTCTGGGACCGCGCAGCTACTCCATTATCGAGCAGGGCATGATTTCCCGCCTGATCGAGGCGAAGCCTGATGATCTGCGTGCGTTTCTCGAAGAAGCAGCCGGCATTTCCAAGTACAAGGAACGCCGCCGCGAGACAGAAAATCGTATAAAACATACCCGCGAGAACCTGGATCGCCTGAATGACCTGCTGGAAGAGATTGACAAGCAGCTCGACAAGCTGAAACGCCAGTCGCGTGCGGCGGAACGTTACAAGGAACTCAAGGCAGAAGAACGGCAGGTAAAGGCTGAATTGCTCGCCTTGCGGTATGCCTCCATGCACGCGGAGAGCAGTTCACGGGAAAATAAACTTCAGCAATGTGAGCTGGCCATGCAGGCCGAGCTTGCCGAGCAGCGCAGGATCGAGGCGGAGCTTGAGAAGTTGCGTGACAGTCTGCACGGTGCCAATGAGGCCTTTAGTGATGTACAGGGCAATTATTACCAGCTCGGTGCTGATGTGGCCCGTATCGAGCAGGCCATCCAGCACAACAAGGAGTCGCGTCAGCAGCAGCAGGAAGAATTATCGCGTGCCGAGCAGACGCTTGCCGATGTCGAGGAACACATCAGGGTTGATACCACCCGGCTTGAAGAACTGGCGCGTGATATTGAGGCGATCGGTCCGGAACTGGCGTCGGCCACCGAACGTTCCGGGCAGTCTGCCGCAGCCCTGAAAGATGCCGAACAGGCGATGCATGCCTGGCAGGAAGAATGGAACGAATTCAACCAGCGGGCAGCTGAACGTGCACAGGTTGCGCAGGTTGAACGCACCCGGCTGGATCACCTCGATCGTCACATGCAGCAACTTGACGATCGTTTGCAGCGCATGGATGAAGAACAGCAGACCCTGGGCGACCAGTCAGTTGCCGGTGAACTGGAGCAGCTGGCACATGCATCCGAGGCGCAGGAAACAGTCGTTACCGGCAGCAAGGTAAATCTGGATGGCGCCGTGCGCCACATTACGGATGTTCGCTCGGGGCTGGAACAGCAGGAGCAGGAACTCGCGGCGCTGCAGAGTGTACATCACGACACCCGTGGACAACTGGCCTCCCTGGAAACGCTGCAACAGGCCGCCCTGGGACAACGTTCCGAACAGGTCAGTGGCTGGCTGACTGCGCAGGGGTTGCAGGGCGCACCGCGCCTGGCGCAGGAAATCCAGGTTGAACCTGGCTGGGAACATGCCGTTGAGACGGCTCTGGGTTTTTATCTCGAGGCCGTGTGTGTCGACGGGCTGGACCATGTCGGGCAGATGCTCGGCAGCCTGGAGCAGGGTGCTCTGGCCCTGTTTGATACGGGCGTTACCGCGGGTGCGCATACTCCGGCTGACAGGGGTGTGCCGCTGGGCAGCAAGGTGAGTTCGTCCTGGTCCCTGGGGGCGTTGCTGGATGGAATCTATGCGGTAGAAACACTGACACAGGCCCTGGCAAACCGCTCCGGGCTTGCTGCGCATGAATCGATTGTTACCAAAGACGGTATCTGGGTCGGCAACAGCTGGCTGCGCGTTGCCCGTGATACCGATGAAAAGGCCGGTGTGCTGGAGCGCGAACGTGAGATCAGTGAGCTGACTGCACAACTTGCCGCGCAGCTAGCCAGTGTCGATACCCTGCTGCAGTCTGTTGCGGCAGCACGCGAGTCACTGGTCACGGCCGAGCATGAACGTGACCGCTTGCAGGATGAATACAACCAGGCGCTCCGCAAGGCCAGTGAGCTGCGTGCGGGGCTGGCAGCCGTGCAGACCCGGCTTGAACAGCAACAGGCCCGCCGTGATCATGTCATGATGGAGTCAGAGGTGCTGCGCACCGAGAAGGAAAGTGAAGCGCAGGCAATGGCGGGTTCACAGAGCCTGCTTCAGGAAGCGCTGGGTGCCGTGGAAAAGCTGTCTGTTGAACGCGAGGAACGCACCCGGCAGCAACAGCATCTCAGCCGCGTGCTGGACGAGACTCGTGAACGCGCGCGCAGTGACCAGCAAACCGTGCACGAACTTGCCTTGCGGGCAGAGTCCATGCGTACTGCACAGGCAACGACCAGCCAGGCATTGACGCGCATGCGTGAACAGTGTCAGCAACTGATCAGCCGGCGGGATCAGTTGACCGGTGTTCTCGATCAGGGTGATACACCGATCGTCGAACTGCAGAACGAACTGGAGGTGCTGTTATCCAGTCGTCACGAAGTCGAGGCAGCGTTGAACACTGCGCGCAAGCAGGTCGAGGATATCGAGCATGGTACACGGGAACTTGATCAGGAACGGATCAGGAAAGAGCGCAGTGTCAGCTCCCGGCGGGAGCAGATCGAACAGGAACGCATGGCCTGGCAGGAGATCAAGGTTCGCAGTGACACCCTGCTGGAGCAAATCAATGAATCCGGTTTTGAATACCAGCCATTGCTGGAACAGCTGGAGGAAGATGCCAGTGTCGAGGTGTGGTCCGAGCAGGCTGACAAGCTGGAACGACGTATCCAGCGACTGGGTCCGATCAATCTTGCTGCGATTGAGGAATATGAAGAAGAGTCCAGGCGCAAGGAATACCTTGATGCACAGCACACCGATCTGACAGAGGCACTGGCAACGCTGGAAAATGCGATTGGCAAGATTGACCGGGAAACACGCTCACGTTTCAAGGAGACCTTTGACCAGGTAAATACAGGTCTGCAGGAAAATTTTCCGGCCCTGTTCGGTGGCGGACAGGCCTACCTCGAGTTGACCGGCGATGACTTGCTGGATACCGGTGTGACGGTGATGGCGCGGCCACCGGGCAAGCGTAACAGCACGATTCATCTGCTCTCCGGTGGTGAGAAGGCGATGACGGCCATTGCGCTGGTATTTGCTATATTCAGGCTGAACCCTTCACCCTTCTGTATGCTGGACGAGGTGGATGCACCGCTGGATGATGCCAACGTTGGTCGTTATTGCGATATGGTGCGGAAGATGTCGCAGCACGTACAGTTTATTTTTATTTCGCATAATAAAGTTACCATGGAAATGGCAAACCAGCTGACGGGCGTTACCATGCATGAGCCCGGTGTGTCCCGTCTGGTGGCAGTGGATATCGATGAAGCAGTCAAACTGGCGGCGGTCTGATAACCGGCCTGGTCATCTGAATAGCTGCGCTGTTTCCCGGTAACAACAGTCTTTATTTTTAACATTATTTTCTAATACAGGTCAGATCTTATTCCATGGAAAATTTACGCTGGATACTCTTGCTAGCCGGGGCCATTGTTATCCTGGCGGTTTATCTTGTCAGTTACTATCAGGGGCGACGCCATCAGTCGGCACGCAGCAGCAGTTCGCGTACGCCGCCGGTTCTCAATGAAGATAGTCATGACACAGCTGCTATGGATTGCAGCAGCGACATGGATGAAGCACTGGAACAGCTGGGGCAGATTGTTGCTGCGGACACTCCGGCTGTTGAAGAAGTCGTTATCGAAATGCCGGCGGAGAAGCGCGGGCCTGTGACCGCGACTGCGACGGACAGGGTATTTACCCTGTTTGTAAAGGCACCACGCGGCGTTCCGTTCCGCGGGCCTATCCTGCTGGGCGCGCTGGCTGATGCTAAGCTCGAATATGGCGATATGCAGATTTTTCATCGTATTGAAATGGTTGACGGCCGTGAGAAGGTTCTCTTTTCAGTCGCAAATATCAGGGAACCGGGCATTTTTGACTTGTCCGAGATGGAGAATTTCACTTCGGAAGGGGTTGTTCTGTTCGTGCAGGTTCCCGGCACTGCTGATGCAGTACGCGCCTTTGATGCCATGGTTGAGTCGGCACGGATTCTGGCCGACAGCATGGATAGCCGGGTGAGCGATGCAACACAGAGCCCGTTGACGAACCAGACCATTACCCATATGCGGGAAGAGGTGATCGGCTGCCAGCTGCAACAGCGGGTAGCCAATGCGGTGTCATGAGCGCACCGGAATCCGTGCACCGGCGTGCACGGGAGCTGCATGAGCAGTTGCATGAACATAACTACCGTTATTACACCAAAGATGATCCACTGATTAGCGATGCGGAGTATGACGAATTACTCCGCGAGCTGCAGTCATTCGAAGCACAATACCCGGAACTGATTACCGCTGATTCTCCTACCCAACGTGTGGGCGCTGCTCCACTGAAAGGGTTTGGTGAGGTGCGTCACGCGGTGCGCATGCTGTCGCTGGCTAACGCCATGGCAGATGACGAGCTTGCCAGTTTCGACCAGCGTGTGTGTCGGGAACTTGAAACAGATGAAGTTGAATATGCAGCTGAACCCAAGCTGGATGGCCTGGCAGTCAGTCTGCTGTATCAGGACGGCCGCCTGGTGCGGGCGGCTACTCGTGGTGACGGGGAGACCGGTGAGGACATAACGCAGAATATACGTACCCTGAATTCTGTGCCCCTGATGCTTGCCGGCAAGGGGATTCCCGCGACCCTGGAAGTACGGGGCGAGGTCTATATCTCCCACGCCGGTTTCAAGGAATTGCTACAGCAGGCAGAAGCAAGCGGGAAGAAGCCGCCAGTGAATCCGCGGAACGCAGCGGCCGGCAGTCTGCGCCAGCTGGATCCGGCCATCACGGCACAGCGCCCGCTGGAGATGTTCTGTTACGGGATCGGCAAGGTGACTGGCGGATCGCTGGCGGCTACCCATACCGGGACTCTGGACCGGCTGGAAGACTGGCGTTTGCCCGTCTATGGGGATATCGAAAGTGTCGCCGGGATAGACGGTTGTCGGGATTATTTTAATCGCTATGAACAGCTGCGTGATGATCTGCCCTTTGATATTGATGGCGTTGTCTTTAAGGTTAATCGACTTGACCAGCAGGAACGGATGGGGTTTACACAACGGGCTCCAAGTTGGGCAATTGCCCGAAAATTCCCGGCAGAGGAGCGCGAAACCATGGTTCTGGGAATTGATATCCAGGTTGGGCGCACCGGTGCGCTGACACCGGTGGCCCGGTTGAAGCAAGTATTTGTCGGTGGTGTCACGGTGACCAACGCCACCCTGCATAATGAAGACGAGATCCGGCGCAAGGATGTGCGTGTCGGTGACCATGTGATTGTACGCCGCGCCGGTGATGTCATCCCGGAAGTGGCGCGGGTGGTGATTGAGAAGCGTAACAGGGGTGCAGCAAAGTTTCATATGCCGATGCACTGTCCCGTGTGCGGGTCACAGGTAACCCGTGCAGAGGGGGAGGCTGTTACACGATGTTCAGGTGGATTGTTTTGCCCGGCACAGCGCAAGGAAGCCATAAAGCACTTTGCCTCCAGGCGTGCCATGGATATAGAAGGTCTTGGCGACAAGCTGGTCGAGCAACTTGTCGACGCGACGCTGATTGATGATGTCAGTGACCTGTACCGACTGACTGTTGATGAAATCGCCGGGCTTGACCGCATGGCAGAGAAGTCTGCTGCCAACCTGGTTGCTGCGCTGGGCAGTAGCAGGACAACCACGCTGGGACGATTTGTATTTTCACTGGGTATCCGTGGAGTGGGTGAGGCGACTGCGCAGCTCCTGGCGCAGGAATTTGGCGGGATTGAGTCGCTGATGGTGGCCGATATAGAGACGCTAGAGACGATTCATGACATCGGTCCGGTCGTGGCGCAACATATTATTGATTTCTTCGGGGAACAGCACAATCGCGATGTGATCGGAAAATTACGCGAGGCTGGCGTCAGCTGGCCAGCTGTCGAAAATCGCCGTACACAGCCGCTGGCGGACAAGACCTTCGTGCTGACAGGCGCACTCTCCATGCCACGTACCGAGCTGAAGGAAAAGCTGCAGGCGCTGGGTGCAAAAGTGTCGGGTAGTGTTTCGAAAAAGACCGATTATGTGGTGGTCGGTGAGAACCCTGGTTCCAAGCACGACAAGGCGCTGAAACTGGGCGTGACAGTCCTTGATGAGGCGGAGTGTCTGGAATTGATAGCAGGTATGATCTGATTAAGTGAGCTATTCTTGTTGTGATTGATGCGCTTCGCCTGCA
>DMKK01000156.1:19980-34089 GCA_003454335.1 Gammaproteobacteria bacterium
CTGTACATCGTAGGTGAGGGGCGTAAGCAGGATGCGGAAGCTTCGCAAGCTCAGCACATCCTGCGGTCTGTGGATGTTTGCTGGTTGAACTGAATAATGAAACGGCTGAATGTTAACCTGTTGTCTGCTCTGATCCTGGCGATTATTTTGCTGGGGGTGATCAGTGCTGTCACAGTCTATGTGAATGCCCGCACCTATCGTGAACTGGCCTTTAATTTTCAGCGTCAGTACATGACCCAGCTGATAGCGGCAGAATCAGCGGATATTCTGTCTGACGAGGCAAAGGGTGCCCGGCGTCTGGGACTGCGGATTCAGGGGCTGGACAGTTTCAGGCGGCCATTTGCTGCCGGCGATACGCGCGCTGTATCTGCCGTGCTGGATACGCAGTTCCGGCAGGCTCCCGTAACCTCCAATGCGGTAAACCTGGTTGAACTGTATGCCTTTGACGGGGATTTCAGTCTGGCAGGTACGTCGTCCCGCAAGGAGGATACGGGCGGCATTATTTGCCCTGATCTGGTTGCCAGGCTGAAACTGCGTCAGGGTGCGCAGCGTCTCAGGCCGCTCTATGAGCTTTGTCTGTTTGGCGGGAAACCCTATCTGGCAAGCATGGCTCCGGCAGGAGGCCTGGTGCCCACCGGCTATATCCAGGTTATTACCGATCCGGTGCCAAAAATTTCCAGGATCGGCAGCCGCCTCAAGATGCCGGTTCGCATCAGTCTTCCTGACGACACCGTATTGTCTGTTACGCCGGACTGGACGGTCGATAGTGAAGCGCATGATGTGAAGGCGGGTTATATATTACTGGACAACGAGTCCCGTCCGGCGTTGAAAATAGCGGCATTACGGAATGCGGACAGTCTGGCGATGCAGATTGACAAAACCAATAATCGCATGCTGTTGATTGTTGCATTGATAATTCTTGCGACCGTCGTGCTTGCCCTGTTGCTGGTCAAGTACTCGGTATTGAAACCCTTGCGTGATCTCAGTTACCAGTTAATGAATGAGTGGGCTGCTCGCAAGGATGAATCCGGCGAGTTATCCGGTTCTGAAAAGGACCGGCCGGTGAGTTTTCATGCGCTCGGTGAGCTGTATGAAACATTGCATGATATGGCCATCCGGGACCCCCTGACAGGCATATACAACCGGGCTCTCCTGGAAGACCGTCTGAAGCAGTTGATCGTCGAGTTTCGCAGGACCCCGGGTCACGCAGCCGTGTTGCTGATGGACATGGTGCGCTTTAAATATGTCAATGATTTACTGGGACATCACACGGGTGACTTGTTACTTAAGGATGTTGTCAGGCGGATTGCGGGTGAAGTGCGTGAATCTGACACCCTGGCAAGACTTGGCGGTGATGAGTTTGTTGTCATTCTTCCGGATGCCGATCTGGATCAGGCAAAACAGGTCGCACAAAAAATCATCCAGTCAATGGACAGCGAATTCGAGGTGGAGGGGCACAAGCTTACGGCGTCGGTTTCGGTCGGTATAGTGCTGATGCCGGAACATGGCGATGACGTTGATACGCTGTTACGCAATGCGGATTACGCAATGTATTCGGCGAAGGAGAGCAGGCAGGGCTATGCCATCTATGATCCGTCGACAACCGATGATGCTGCACTCGCAAGAATGAGCCTGGACGGTGTTCTGAACGAGGACATTGAACAGAATGACCTGTACCTTGTTTATCAGCCCGTGATTGACGTCAAGACAGGCAGGGTCAGCTATATAGAAACACTGGTACGCTGGCGACAGCCGGATGGCAAGGTTCTCATGCCAGAGATTTTTATTCGCGTTGCAGAACAGAGTGGTTTGATCGGGCAGCTGTCGGAATGGGTCGTTGAGAATGCCTGCCGGGATCTGGCTGTCATGCAGCTGGATAATCCCGGGTTGTGTATAGGTGTAAATCTCTCCATGCACAATCTGCATGACTCCAACCTGATTGAAAAAATCCACAGTGTACTCGAGCGCCACCAGCTTATGCCCGCGGCGCTGTTGCTTGAGATAACAGAAACCGGGGTTATGCTGGATCCGAACCAGGTTATCAAGACGCTGGATCAGCTGGCTTCCGTTGGTGTGAAGTTGTCCATTGACGATTTCGGTACCGGTCATTCTTCGCTGCTCCATCTCAAGCGCATGCCCGTACATACACTGAAAGTAGATAAATCCTTTGTCATCGATATGGACAGCGACGAGGAAAATGCCTCGATTGTGAGGGCGACGATTGATCTCGCGCACAGCCTCGGCCTCTCTGTCACCGCAGAAGGTGTTGAGTCCGCTGAGGTATTCGAGATGTTGAAAGAGATGGGTTGTGACTTCTGTCAGGGGTATTATGTGGGCAGGCCGGTTATGCTGCAGGAAATGCAGGCGTGGTTATCCGGCAAGCGCCACGTGCAGTAGTTATTCATCATGGGAAGAAAGGTTGTTATGAAAAAATATTTGTTTGCGTGCCTGTTGTTGCCTCTGGCCGCCTGTTCCGGGGGCGGGGAAACCGCCGACGGCACAGACAACGGGGAGCATGTCTGGACAGAGCAAGTCAATACGATTAACAAGGCTGAAGGTGTTGAAGACATCGTGGGCGCGGCCAGTGAGCGGCGACGTCGGGAAATCGACGAACAAATGCAGTAGTTGAACCTGATGGGTACGCGCGCTTTACCCATCACATACCATGAACGGTGGCGTACGGCAGGCAGTCATGACAAGAATAACAACGATTACCAGTGGCCTGGCGCAGGTGGGCAAGACACACCTGGCGATTAACCTCGCGCTGGAACTGGTGCGGCGGGGACGCCTTGCGGGCGTGTTCCATGATCCCGGACAAATCTCTGCTATTGATGAGCTGCTTGAGCTGCAGCGGCCGGAGGCGCTGCTGCGGCGGGCAGAGGACAGTGACGAGTACGGAATCATACGCCGGGGTTACCAGGGTATTGATATTCTGTCCTGCAAGCTGCCCATGCGGCAGTGGCCGGATGTCGGTGCCGAACAGCGTTCACATTGCATGAGAAATATCGATGTGCAGGATGGTTATGATGATTTCCTGATTGATACTTCGGGTATGGATGCGCGTTCATTGCTGGCGTGTTGCAAGGCCTCTGCCGTCGTTATATTAGTCGTGACTCCCGAGTCCCGGTCTCAGGTTGAAGGCTTTGCCCTGCTGCGGGTGCTGCAGCTGAACGGGTTTTCCGGCGAGCTATGCCTGCTGGTAAACAAGGCTTCGGATGCAGACGATTTATCTGCATTTTATAATAATTTTTCCCGGCTGCTTAAGTCGCATCTTGGTCTTGCTGTCGGATTACTGGGCGGGGTGCCTGAAGATCACCGCGTAACGCTGGCGGCGCACAACAGACAGGCATTCTCGTCCCTGTTTCCGGGTTCTGCTGCTGCTGGCGGGGTGGTTGCCCTTGCTGACGCGCTGGGTGATGTTTCTGCAGATTTTGTTGCGGGTCCGCAGACGCTGTCGGCTTTTCTTGAAGCACTGGTTGCTGTGCTGCAGGCGCCGGTCTGCTTGCCGGGCGGAACCGTGCTGAAGGACGCACGTGCTCCTGGGGCAGGGCTGGACAAGCTACCGCCAGAGACAGGCAGGGAGCAGGATGGGGATTTGAGCCTGCTGCAGTATGCAGGTGATGCGCCGGGTCTCTGGCATTTCCTGGGGGCGTTACCGCTTACCCTGCGGTTACTGTCGCAGGAACTGGAAGATCTTGTCACCCTGGTGAACAGCAATAACATGCTCACGGCTGATGATGGCAATGTGGAATTTCCGGGCGATCAGGTCTTGCCATTGCTGGCAAGGCTGCTGGCAATATTCAGGGCTGCAGCCCCGGCCCAGGCGATAGAGCTTGAGGTGACCGACATGCGCGTAACCGAACAGCAACCGAGCTGGCTACAGGCAGGACGTTATTTGCAATACACGTTCCGGTTGCCGCAGGAGCCATTGCCTGAAGCTGTTACGGCTTTGCTGGGCAGAGTGTCGGCCATGGCCAGGAGTACGGGTGCGGAGGGCGAGGAAATCTGCGAACTACTGGTCCCGGCACAAAACAGCTGCCTTAGTGTTATCAGTTCCAGTCAGGCATGTACCCGTATCCAGGTCTGGTTACCGGTTGTTGAGAGTGGCTCACTGGCTTTGCCAGGCCCTGAAAAGGCTGTCGGCTGGCGTGTTTCCTGCCAGTCGACAGCCTCGGGATTAACTACTTGATTTCGATGGTTGCAGTACTGCGCATGGCTTCAACATGCTGTTGCATTTGCTGATTTACAAGCAGCATTTTTATACGGTCTTTTACGTCATCGAAAGGTGGTGGCGTGGTTTCGCGGCTGTCATCCAGGATGATAACGTGCCAGCCAAACTGTGTTTGTACCGGGGCCTTGGTGTACTGTCCCTTTTCAAGTTGCGCCGCTGCCTCTGAAAACGGTTTTACCATCTGGGCTTCGCCGAACCAGCCAAGCTCGCCGCCGCTGGCGCCTGACGGACCTGTTGATTTCTCCTTGGCAAGTTCGGAAAAGTCGCTGCCACTGTCCAGCAGTTTAATGATGGCTTCAGCTTCTTCCTGTTCCTTGACGAGAATATGCCGGGCCTTGAATTCCTTGCCCGCTTTGCCCATCTGTTCGTCGTACACCTTCTTTGCATCCTCGTCAGATACCGGGTTGCTGGTCATGTAGTTCTGGATGGCTGCACCGGCCAGGGCTGTACGCTGTTGTTGGGCCAGGGTTGCAATGACCTCGGGTTTTTTCTCCAGCCCCTGCTTGGCGGCATCCTGCCTCATCAGTTCCAGGGAGACCAGTTCTTTCATAATGACCTCCTTGCTGTTGGCTTCAGGTGCCTTGGACGGTGACTTGCGCTGGCTGCTGTAAACATCCAGCTCGGCCTGTGTGATTGGCTGACCGTTGACGGTGGCGATAACGACACCTTCAACAACCGCTGTCTCGGCAGCTACTGCAATGTTGCTGTCTCCGGTTCCAGCGGATGACTGAAGCTGGTCGCAACCGGTTACTGCAGCCAGTGATGCAATTAATGCCAGATAGTGAGGATATTTCATTTAATAGTACCTTCTCGGGTTGGTGGATCAGGATTCTTCCGGCGTTTTGGCCTGGATACTGAGAGCGTGGATTTCACGATGCATGATGTCATCCAGTGCATCATAGACCAGGCGGTGGCGCTGGATGAGGGTTTTGTCGTTGAATGCAGTGGCGACGATGTTGACTATAAAGTGACCGCCGCCACTGGCAGCACCCGCATGACCGGCATGCTTTGCGCTTTCATCGATGATTTCGAGTTCCGCCGGTTGCAGGGTAGTGGTCAGGCGTTCGCGGATCATTTCAATACGTTCGGCAGACATCAGGGCAACACCTTTTTAAAGGGTTTGACAGTGACCTGCTGGTATACGCCAGCAGCATTATAGGGGTCGGCGTCTGCCCAGACCTGTGCGTCTTCCAGCGAGGGAAACTCTGCCACCACCAGACTGCCGCTAAAGCCGGCATCTCCCGGGTCCGGACTGTCGATGGCTGGGTGTGGCCCGGCAAGCACCAGCCGGCCGGCCGCTTTTAACTGCTCCAGCCTGTCCAGGTGCGCAGGACGTGCCTGCAACCGCCCGGTCAGGCTGTCCGGCGTGTCCTGGCTGATGATGGCGTACAGCATTATTCGCTTTCCTCTTTGGCTTCCTTTTCGGTTTCTTTTTCTTCTATTTCCATGTAACGACTGAGGTAAAAGGCCTGGCCGAACACAAATACCAGGGTCAGTCCCATCATGCCGAAGAGCTTGAAATTCACCCAGGTTTCTTCACTGAAATTGTAGGCCACGTAGATATTGAGGATGCCCATGCTGATGAAGAATAGTACCCATGCCCAGTTAAGCCGATGCCAGACCGGTACCGGGGCAGTGATGGCGTGGCTCATCATGCGCTCCACCAGGGTCTTGTCACCGATAAAACGGCTGCCAAGGAAGGTCGCACCAAACAACCAGTTCACAACGGTCGGTTTCCACTTGATAAACACCGGGTCGCGCAGAATCAGGGTAAGGCCGCCAAAGACAACAAGGATCGCCAGTGTGATTACGTGCATTTTTTCAAATTTGCGGTTTTTTATCCAGAACAGGCCGGTTTGCACAAAGGCGGCGCCAATGGCAACGGCGGTGGCGACATAGATGTCGTACATCTTGTAGGCCACGAAAAACAGTACAATGGGAAACAGGTCAAATAGAAACTTCATGGTGGTGTCTGGTCGTCGCTTTCCTGAGTATGAATGAGTGGATATAAAGAGGCGGCGCCTCTGAAAGGTGCCGAATAATAGTCTTTTTGGTCGGTGGTTGAAACCCGGTAGTGTCTTTAGATAGCTCTGATGCTAATAGTTCCCTGCGACGGGGTCACCCGTGAATTCAGTGCAGGGAGCGGTTGACCGGCCATTCGCGGTGATATTTCTCCATAATTTCGCGGACCCGGGGCGGGTAATCCAGTGCTTCCATCTGTTGCATGCCCTCATCGAAGAAACGGCTTGCGTCTTCCGGCAGCTTGCTCGTCAGGAGGGTAAAGGCCGCTTCCATTAAATCGGTATTGTGGCTGCGCGTGGCGACAATGCCATGGTTCAGCAGTAACACCCGCCATGGCCGTCCGGGGTTCATCTTTTCAAGGTCCTGGCTGATGGGCGCGGCAACAGCCCTGATAATCTGTTGAATGACGCTGCTGAGCTGAGCAAGTTGCCGTGGCTCCTGCGTCGTATTGGCTGTCAGTGCCAGCGCATCCACGACGGGTTCCAGCGTCTCTATCTGACCATCGTGACCGGCTATCCACAGGGTAAGGTTCATGGTCAGGTCTGCCAGCGGCTGCTTCTGCCCGGCCAATCCCAGTTTTTCTGCTGTCCCGGACAGTGTTTGTTGCAAACGCAGGGCATATTCACCGATTTCAGAGATGTCCCCACTACGGGTGTCGCCAGCCGCTTGCGTGTCGGACTCAATACGGCTGATGACGTCCACCAGTTGTTCAAAGGCTTGCTCCAGCACAGGCAGGTCTGCATCCTGCAATGCGGAGGAGGAGTCATTGGCCAGCTTGCAGGCTGCCAGGATGCCCTTGATCGTTGTCTGGATGGCAGGGATTTGTCCGGTAAGTGTTTGCATAAGACGGCTATATTACCGTGTTGGCTGGCATGCTGCGACCGTGTAAACCCTGTTTATAACCGGGTTAATGGGCGCGTTGCCAGGGAAGCTGCTGTAGAATAGGCCGGATGTCTGTTCACTATGATTTACACAGCCACTCGCTGGCCTCTGATGGTTCACTTAGCCCTGCTGAACTGGTAGCCGCTGCGCATGCCGGCGGGGTGGATGTGCTGGCATTGACCGATCATGACACCACGGACGGCCTTGCGGAGGCGGCACACTCTGCGTGCCAGCTTGGCTTGCAGCTGGTGCCGGGCGTGGAGATATCCGTTAGCTGGCAAGCACAGACGATTCATGTGCTGGGCCTGGGCGTCGATCCGGCCTGTGATGAGCTGCAGACAGGGCTGTCCGGATTGCGTGAATTTCGCAACTGGCGTGCCGAGGAGATTGGCCGGCGCCTGGCAAGGGCCGGGTTTCCCGGTTGTTACGAGGGTGCGCGCAGGTTGGCCAGGGGGAATATTGTCGGCCGTACGCATTTTGCACGCCACCTGGTGGCAGAGGGCCACGCCCCTTCTGCGCGGCATGTATTCAAGCGGTTCCTGGTTAACAACAAGCCCGGTTATGTTACCGGTGACTGGGCGAGCCTTGAGGATGCCTTGAGCTGGATTGACCGTGCCGGTGGTCTGGCCGTGGTTGCACATCCGGCACGCTACCGGATGACGGCCAGCAAGTTGCGCCGTTTGCTTTACGAATTCCGGGAATGTGGCGGTGCAGGTATGGAGGTTATCTCCGGCAGTCACACGCGAGACAATATCAATACCATGGCCGCACTGTGCCGCAATCAGGATATGCTGGCTTCCTGCGGTTCCGATTATCATGGCCCGGAGAACCCGTGGATTAAACTGGGGCAGCTGCCGCCATTACCGGCTGGTTGCCCGCCCGTCTGGGAGAATGAGCGCTGGCCGGCGACAGTATCAACCGCTTGAATGCCAGGTTTTATATACATTTAATAGCCACGAAATCCACGGAAAACACGGAAAAATAAATGCCTTAACGGCAATGCTTTCGTGTTCTTCCGTGGATTCCGTGGCAATGATTTCTTTCTTTAACAGGTTGCATCACACTAGCATTCTATGAGCCAGTTCTTTCAGATTCACCCGGTCAATCCACAGGCACGCTTGATCCATCAGGCGGTTGAGATCATCCGGGCCGACGGGCTGATTGTCTATCCGACGGATTCCAGTTACGCGCTTGGCTGTCATGTGGGCGACAAGACGGGTATGGAACGCATTCGTCGTATTCGCGACCTGGATAACAAACATAATTTTACCCTGGTGTGCCGTGACCTGTCCGAAATCGCCACTTATGCGAAAGTGGACAACAGCGGTTATCGTTTGCTGAAGTCACTGACGCCCGGTCCATACACCTTTATCCTGAAGGCGACGCATGAAGTGCCGCGCCGACTGCAGAATCCGAAGCGCAAGACCATCGGCATACGTATTCCCGCCCACCCGATTGCCCAGTCACTGCTGGAGGAACTGGGTGAACCACTGATGAGTTCCACGCTGATTTTGCCAGGACAGGAAGACCCCGAGACTGACGCCCATGACATCCGGGAACGACTTGAGCGTGACGTTGACCTGGTGATTGACGGCGAAAGTTGTGGACTGGAACCGACCACGGTGATTGACCTGGTGGATGGTTCGATGGCTGTCGTGCGCAAAGGGCGGGGCAGTGATGAGGGGCTGTTTAGCTGATGCAATCAATCAGCGGCCTGTCCGCAATAGATCAATCAATTCCCGGACAGGCTCCTGGCGTAAGGTTATACTCCGCCGATGCATGATCTCAGTCTCGTACAAAAAATTGCCATCTGGATAGTGCCGGTGCTGTTGGGTATTACCGTGCACGAGGTGGCGCATGGCTGGATTGCACGCAAGCTGGGTGATGATACGGCCTTCATGCTGGGACGGTTGACACTCAACCCGTTGAAGCACGTTGACCCCATGGGCACGATTCTGATACCGGGCATGCTGTTGCTGCTGCAGACCGGTTTTATCTTCGGTTATGCCAAGCCGGTACCGATTAACTGGAAAAAGCTGCGTCAGCCAAAACGCGATATGGCGCTGGTTGCCGTGGCCGGACCGGTGTCAAATTTGCTCATGGCTGTTGGCTGGGCGCTGTTGTTGCGACTGGGCCTGTTGCTGGGTGATAACGGTCTCGCACTGGTTTACATGGGGGTGGCAGGCATCACCATCAATGCCATATTGATGGTTCTGAACCTGTTGCCACTGCCGCCGCTGGATGGTGGGCGGGTATTGACCGGTTTATTGCCGGGTCCCTGGGCCTACCAGTTCAGCCGCATTGAACCCTATGGCTTCTTTATTCTGATTGGTCTGCTGGTTACCGGTATTCTGGGTATGATTCTGTGGCCGCTGATCAGTTTTTTTATGTCGATGATGGTCCCGGTGTCGGGATTGTCCGCGCAAAAGTTCCAGCTGCTGTTGCTGGTGCTTATGGGTAACTAGGAGATTGTGTTGGCTGGCTTGAATACGAATAGCCGGGTGCTTTCCGGTATGCGGCCCACGGGCAGTTTGCACCTTGGTCACTACCACGGTGTGCTCAAGAACTGGATCAGCTTGCAGCAGGAGTTTGACTGTTTTTTCTTCGTGGCCGACTGGCATGCGCTGACGACGCATTATGAAGAGCCCCGGATCATTGCAGACAGTGTCTGGGACATGGTGATTGACTGGCTGGCAGCCGGTGTCAATCCCGACTCGGCGCAACTGTTTATACAGTCACAGGTGCCGGAACATGCGGAGCTGCATTTGCTGCTGTCCATGGTGACGCCACTGGGCTGGCTGGAACGGGTGCCGAGTTACAAGGACCAGCAGGAAAAATTACGTGAGCGCGATCTGGCTACCTACGGTTTCCTCGGTTACCCCCTGCTGCAAAGTGCCGACATCCTGATTTATGGTGCGGACAAGGTGCCGGTGGGGGAAGACCAGGTGGCGCATGTAGAACTGACGCGGGAAGTGGCGCGCCGCTTCAATCACCTCTATGGACGTGAGCCCGGCTATGAAGAAGCGGCGCAAGCGGCTATCAGGAAGATGGGAAAAAAGAATGCCCGTCTGTACCGTGACCTGCTGAAGCGTTACCAGCAGCAGGGTGATCATGAAGCGCTACCTGTTGCCCGGGCCTTGCTGGCAGAGCAGCAGAATCTGGCCATGGCTGATCGTGAGCGTTTGCTGGGATTTCTGGAAGGTGGCGGCCGCATGATTCTCACCGAGCCGGAAGCCTTGCTGACGCCGGCCTCAAAAATGCCGGGCCTGGACGGGCAGAAGATGTCCAAGTCCTACGGCAACACGATTACCCTGCGCGAGAACCCTGAAAATGTGCGCGAGAAGCTGCGTACCATGCCGACTGACCCGGCACGGGTGCGCCGTACTGACCCTGGAAACCCCGAAATATGTCCTGTATGGCAGTTACATGCTATCTATTCCGATGACGAAGTGAAGGACTGGGTGCGTGCGGGCTGTACCACGGCCGGCATTGGTTGTCTTGATTGCAAGCAGCCGATTATTGACAGCGTGCTGGCGGAATTGCTGCCGATACAGGAACGCGCCCGCGAGTTCGAACAGGACCCTGGCAAGGTGCGGGCCATTATCCGTGAAGGCTCGGAAGCGGCCCGCGACGTCGCACGTGAAACGCTTGATGAAGTACGCCAGGCCATGGGGCTCGACTACAACTGACAGGCAGGTTAAAAAAGGCGACACGCTATTGAAAATAGGATAGTATCCGCTAAACCACACTTCGGGTATAAAATGAGCGAAAACCAGAGCCGCGAAGTCTCGCCGGACGTCCACCACCAGGAAGAATTACCCCTCGCTGTAGTTCAGGGCAAAGCCCTCGAATCACTGCCGCAGGATCTCTACATACCACCGGAAGCACTGCAGGTGTTTCTCGAGGCCTTTGAGGGTCCGCTGGATTTGCTGCTCTATCTGATTCGCAAGGATAATATCGATATAGCCGATATACGTGTTGCGGAAATAACGCGGCAGTATGTTGAATATATCGAGCTTATGCAGGATATGCAGCTGGAGCTTGTCGGCGAGTATCTGGTGATGTCGGCGATGCTGGCGGAAATTAAGTCCCGCATCCTGCTGCCAAAGCCCCCGGGTATTGATGAAGATGAAGCGGACCCGCGTGCAGAACTGATCCGCCGTTTGCAGGAATACGAGCGTTACAAGCAGGCGGCAGAAGACCTTGATGCCTTGCCACGGCTGGGGCGTGACGTCTTCCAGGCGTCTGCTGAACCGGTCGAACAGAAAGTCATCACGCTGCCCCCGGAAGTCGAATTGCAGGACCTGATTGCCGCTTTTCAGGATGTCATGAAGCGCGCATCCATGTATGCACATCACCACGTACAGCTGGAGTCCCTGTCGGTCAGGGAACGGATGTCCAGTGTGTTGAGCAAAGTCAATTCGACGCACTTCACCAGTTTTAAGGATCTGTTCACGGTGGAAGAGGGTCGCATGGGTGTGGTGGTCTCTTTCCTCGCCATACTGGAGCTGGTCAAGGAATCGCTCATTGATTTGACCCAGGCAGAACCTTTCGCGCCTATTCATGTAAAGGCTGCGGTGCGTGCTGAAGATGATGTTGAAGAAATCACCATCGAGCAGGCGACCGCCTGAACAGGCTGAACCACTGGTGAGGTTCTGGATCATTCCTGTAGGAGTGCCGTCCCCGGCGCGAATCGCGGCGAGACGCCGCTCCTACAGTGAGGATTTTTGCAATGATTGGATTGAGTAGGGTACACATGGAAATCGAACAGCTGAAAAATATTGTTGAAGCCATCCTGCTGGGTGCGGGTCGTCCGCTGAGCACAGACCAGCTGCTGGCCATGTTTGAGGAACATGAAAGACCCGAGCGCAGCGTCATCAGGGAAGCCATCAGTGTGCTGCAGGCAGACTTTGAAGCACGCGGTATCTCACTGGTGCAGGTTGGCAGTGGCTACCGGATCCAGATCAGGGAAAGCATGCGGCCCTGGGTGGCGCGTTTATGGGAAGAAAAGCCGGCCCGTTATTCGCGTGCATTGCTGGAAACCCTGTCACTGATTGCCTACCGGCAGCCAATTACCCGTGGTGAGATTGAAGAGGTGCGTGGCGTCAGCGTCAGTACCACCATTATGAAAACACTGCAGGAGCGTGAGTGGGTGCACATTGTCGGGCATCGTGAAGTGCCCGGTCGTCCCGCCATGTATGGCACCACGAAAAAATTCCTGGATTACTTCGGTCTGGGAAGCCTCAGTGATTTGCCGTCACTGTCCGAATTACGCGACCTGAGTGCCATTGGCAAGGACCTGGAGCTGGATTTGTCAGATATTCCCGAGCTGCACCTGGCTGCCGATGCTGACAATGCCGAGATCGAGTCTGAGCCCGGGTCTGAAGAAACAGTCGAACTGTCCATCGTGACAGAAGAAGTTACGCCGGCTGCTGAAGCAAGTGAAAGCGACAATATTGCGACTATTCATTAAGTCGTTAAGCATCTGCTTCTTTATCCTGGTGTTTTTCTGAGTCATGGCTGAACGTTTGCAGAAGGTTCTGGCACGTGCGGGCTTTGGTTCCCGACGGCAGATAGAAACCTGGATTCGCGACGGCAAGATTACCGTGAACGGCAAGCTTGCCGAACTGGGTGTCACCGTGGCAGACACCGACCTGGTAAAAATCGAGGGCCGCTCGGTCTCGATCGCCGCGGACCCGACCCGCACGGCGCGTACCCTGATCTACCACAAACCTGCCGGAGAGCTGACTACCCGCAAGGACGAGGCGGGACGACCGACCGTGTTTGATAATTTGCCACGGATCAAGAACGGTCGCTGGATTACTGTTGGTCGTCTGGATTTCAATACGTCAGGATTGTTGCTGGTCACCACCGACGGTGAGCTGGCGCATCGCCTGATGCACCCGTCCTGGGAGATCGAACGGGAGTACGCGGTACGTATCCTCGGCAAGGTAGACGAGGAAAGTCTGAAACGCCTGCAGGACGGCGTCATGCTGGAGGATGGCATGGCCGCATTTGCATCCATCCAGGATGCCGGCGGAGCGGGGGCCAACCACTGGTATCACGTCATCGTCAGGGAGGGGAAAAACCGTGAAGTGCGGCGATTGTGGGAATCGCAGGGGCTGCAGGTCAGTCGCTTGATCCGTATTCGCTACGGGCCGATCGAGTTACCGCGGAGCGTTCGCGCCGGGCATTTTCAGGACCTGCAACAGGATGAGGTCAAGGCCCTGTATGCAACGGTCAAGCTGGATGCGCCCGCGCCCCACGTGATGCGCCGGCCGGGTAAAAAACGTCGGCGTCCGAGATAAGCTTTTCCCCTGATTGTGAAGCCAGACCGAAAATCAGTGCTGGCGGTGTTTAACGTGCTCTTCACGGCCTATGGTCCGCAACACTGGTGGCCCGGCGATACCCCTTTTGAAATCATGGTCGGTGCGGTGCTGACCCAGAATACTGCCTGGACCAATGTCGAGCAGGCAATTGCCAACCTGGTCCGTCATGACAGGCTGTCTGCCGCCAGTATTATCGCAACACGCAAGGATCATCTTGCGAACTGGTTGCGGCCATCCGGATACTTCAATATTAAAGCAGCACGCCTGAAAAACTTCTGTCGCTGGTATGTGGAGGCGGGTGGCTACACTGTGCTGTCACAGGTTGATACGGATGCGTTGCGTGACGCCCTGTTATCGGTCAATGGCGTCGGCCCCGAAACGGCTGACGACATATTGCTCTATGCCTTTGAGCGGCCGGTGTTCGTCATTGATGCCTACACGCGCCGCCTGTTTTCCCGGCTGGGGTTTATTGCCGGGGATGAGGCGTATGAGGAGCTGCGGTTGACCGTTGAAGAGCGTCTCGGTCAGGATGTCGAGTTGTATAATGAATTCCATGCACTCATCGTGCATCATGCAAAAATTGTTTGCCGGGTGCGCCCCCGTTGCGGTGACTGTCAGTTCCGCACACGTTGCCCTACAGGCAAG
>DMKK01000264.1 GCA_003454335.1 Gammaproteobacteria bacterium
GATGGGTGCGTCGCTGCGCTCCTTCACCCATCCTACTAATAAGATCCACGAATTTTTGTAGGATGGGGGAAGGAGCGCAGCGACGCACCCATCAGACGGATTAACCAATATCCCGGCCCTCAGCATACCCCGTGCATCTGTGGTGTACTGAATTGTTACGATTCGCAAAGAATAACACAGTTTCCAGGCACAACATTTAACCCCGTCATTCGTCCCAATGAAAATCGTCAGTGGTGTCGGGGGCTGTTTCCTCAGCAGTGGAGCCGAGTTTTTCAATCACCGGATCAGCCCATGGACCGGTGATCGAATATTGCTTCCGCCCGATCCTGCTCAAGGGCCCCAGTTTGCCCTCCAGCAGGGTCTCGGCAACCATCACCACCGCGCCAACTGCCGGGCCTCCTGCCAGCGTGCCTGCCAGTGACAGGCCGGTCTTCATGTACGGCGTGACCGTAATCAGCTCATCATAGTCCTGGTCAGCCAGCCCGATGCGTCCCGAAATCTGGATCTTGGCAGCCGGGCCGTCCACGGTCAGGTCATTGGTATAGGCATTGCCACCATCCAGGGTAAAGCTGCCCTGTATCGTGTCAAAGCTAAACCCCTCTTCATACAGGTCACTGAAATCGAGCAATAAACGCCGCGGTAACTTGCTCAGGCTTATCAGGCCCAGCACGCGTCCCGCCGCACCGGGTTCGACATCCAGCAACTGGCCATCCTCAATTTTTATCCGGAGCTTGCCCTCGACTTTTGACGGTGAAAAATCCCACAATGCCCCTGGCCAGGTTACACGCAGCCTACCGGACAGTTCACCATCTTCGATGCTTTTCTGGTAACCGAGCAATGCCATCAGCCGGTCCATCTTGCCTTTATTGATCTTGAGATCAACACTGGAGTCCTGTCGTCCCTCGTCCATCCGCCAGCTTCCGCTCGCCTGCATGTCAAGCATGCTTGATGTCAACAGCAGGTGTTCCACCAGGTACTGCTCGCCGGGCTGCTTCAGACTCTTCAATTCCAAACGTCCCAACTTTGCCTTGTTATACACCAGCTGCTTTGCGGTCACTTCAAAATCCGGAAAATTTGCCGGCGTCGCCAAGTCGGCCGACTCTGACCGGGGCTGATCACTGCTGTGCAATACCAGCCGTTCCAGGTCGACGACAATCTTGTCCAGCCCCGCACGGTTATTCAACAACTGAATATCACCGCTGACGGCAGGCCCATCGGCGCGGATATGCCAGGCCTGACCGGCAGATTCCATGTCCACAGACACAGCCTTCATTAAAAACCCCTGGACTTCGAGCTCATCCACATACAGTCCGAGCTTAACGGGCAGACTGGCACTGCCATTGCTGCTGCCCCCCCCTTCCAGATGCGGTTTCCAGTCGCTCACATGGAACTGTTTGAGAGCACCGCTAACCTGCAACACGTCATCCCCGGGCAACACAGGTACGGCGCCGCCTACTGCAACAGCGCCTTTCTGCAACCGGAAACCCTCCTTTCCGGCCCTGATATTCAGCAGGCCTTCAAGTCCCTTGCCGTAAGCAATGCGCAGCGTCTTTACCGGCCTGACGGCGTTGTCCACATTGATGGATAACTTGCGCGTGGCATCTCGCTCTTTACCGAAGGGGGCCGGCAGGTCAATAGCGGTTCCGACAAGGTTCGACGTCACGGTCACATCGACGCTTGCCTGTTTGCCACGCGCGGGCATCTCATGGACGGCCACCAGCACACGCCAGTTACTGCTGCCAGATATTGCAGCACCCAGCGCATTGTCCTTGCCAACATACCTGTCCAGCACATTGAACGGTCCGCTCAACCGGACGAGCGTGGCACCGGCATCCGTCCACACCCGGGCGACGGCAGGCTGGCCGAACAGTTTCCCGCGCAACTGCTCCCCCCTGATGCCTTTTGCATCAAAATCCAGGCGCCCGTGGATCTGCTCCAGCGCAAACTCGGTGTCCTTGACCTGCAGCGCATTATCTTCAAGCGCGACAGTCCCCGCGACCTTGAGGCCGCCCTGCTGCTGCACCAGCGGCAGCGTGATATCCAGACTCAGCGACGCCTCCCCGCTGGTGGTCACGCTGTCGACAAAGCCGCCGTAGGTCTTTCCCAGCGCGCCGCTGCCCAGCTCCGCCAGCATGACCGGCAAGGCCCCGTGCGCATTGCCTTTGATGGTTAACACTGGCCGGGCCAGATCCTGTATTTGCACATGGATATTTTCCAGCAAGGCCGTGCGCATCGATCCCTTGCTGCCCAGGATATCCATCCTGCGTCCCGTAAAATCAACCTGGGCATCCACCCCCGTCAGCGGTGACCAGCCAGGAGCAAAATCCAGCACGGCATTGGTTACCGGCAGTCGCACCTCGAGTTTGCCTTCACCGTTATCAAATGGCAGCTGGTCCAACCGGCCATTAATGACGATACGGCCATCGGTGATCACACCGCTCTTCAGACTGCGGTCAAGCCATGCCACAGCCGTTGGTGACATTATCTTTGCCGGCAGGTAAACGTGCGCACGGCCCACATCCGCAGTTTCCACGGCCAGGTCCAGATTGATTGCTGCCGCACCGCCGGCAACCGGGACATCAACACCGAATATTGCGCGCAGGGAAAGATCCTTGTTGCCAAGGGACAATGCAGCACATCCCACCTCGACATGCTGCTCCTGTAACAGCCAGTGAATATTCCCCTGCAACCATTCAAGTGGCAGCTCATCACGTAACAGGTCCACATCGTGGATGGCGGCATGGCGGGAATCCAGCGTCACTGTGCCGGCTTCCAGACCGCCGGTGATAGTCCCGTCCAGCCCGGTAACCATCGGAAATGCGCCGGCTTCAGCAATACTGAGTCCGCTAAATCGCGCCGCAAAATGATTGAGCCGTGTCGAACCATTACCACTGGACAGATTAAAGACCAGATCCTCGAGCAGTCCCCGGGGTTGCAGTCCTGCAAACAACAGCCGGTCTTCGGGGGCAAGCCCCGGAATAACCGGCAACAGGGCACTGAGGCCATCCAGCACGATGCGTGTTGAAACGCCCTGTATGTAACCGGCCTGTTCGTGGTAAAGACCGGCCAGGGACAGGTTATCCGTTTTCCAGGTGCTCTCTCCCTGCCTGACAACGAACCGCTGCAATGCAAACTGCCAGCCGTCCGCGCCTCGCTGCCAGCCGAACTGACCACTCAGCTGGTCCGCATTAAACCGGTAGTCCCGGGTGTTTTTCACATGGCTGATTTGCAGCTCACTGGTATCCAGTTCTCCACTGATGGCATGCACACCAAGTGCCGCAACATTGGCCCACAAGCGGATATCGGCAACCCCCTGCAACGCCATGCCATCGGGCAGGTAACGGACCGGCACCGCAGAGAACGCCACCGACTGGCCCTTGGCATACAGCTGTCCCTGCCATGATGATAGATGGTCACTGTTGCCATAGAGTTCCGCTCCA
>DMKK01000261.1 GCA_003454335.1 Gammaproteobacteria bacterium
CCGGAGGGCTCGTTGCGGTGACAGGAGCCGAACTCGGCCATGCGTAACGGCAAATCCCGGTAACTCTTCAAGCCCTGGTTGTAGATCTGCACGTGACAGGGGCAGTTCATCGGCTTGATGGCATAGGTGCGATTTTCCGATTCCGTGACAAACATGTCAGCGGAAAATTTTTCCCAGTGCCCGGACTTCTCCCACAGTGTGCGATCAATAATTTGCGGGGTATGGATTTCCTGATAGCCGTGCTGTCTCAACATGCCACGAATATAATCCTGGATCACCAGATAAATCTGCCAGCCATTGTCATGCCAGAACACCATACCCGGGGCTTCTTCCTGGGTGTGATAGAGATCCATGACCTTGCCCAGTTTACGGTGATCACGTTTCTCGGCTTCTTCCAGGCGATGCAGGTAGGCATTCAGTTCTTTCTTGTCGCGCCAGGCCGTCCCGTAGATGCGCTGCAACATGGGATTTTTCGAATCACCGCGCCAGTAGGCACCGGCCAGCTTCATCAACTTGAAGCCCTTGCCAAGTTTGCCGGTAGCCGGCAGATGCGGTCCGCGGCAAACATCAAACCAGTCTCCCTGGCGGTACACCGAGACTTCCTCGCCTTCCGGAATCACCTCATTGATGATCTCAACCTTGTAGTCTTCACCGATCTCGCCAAATACCCTGACGGCCTGCTCACGGTCCCAGACTTCGCGCTCGATTTTAAGATCACGCTTCACAATCTCATGCATGCGTTTTTCAATCGCAGTGAGATCTTCCGGTGCAAACGCCTCATCACGGGCAAAATCGTAGTAAAAGCCGTCTTCAATGGCCGGCCCGATAGTGACCTGGGTGCCGGGGTAGAGTTCCTGCACGGCCTGCGCCATCACATGCGCAGCATCATGACGTATCAGTTCGAGCGCTTCCTCGTTCTTGCTGGTGATAATCGCCAGCTGTGCATCCTGCTCAATGACATGCGAGGTATCCACCAGCACTTCATCAACCTTGCCGGCGAGCGCCGCCTTGGCAAGCCCCGGGCCGATGTCTGCGGCGACATCAAAAACGGAAACAGGCTGGTCAAATTCACGGCGACTGCCGTCGGGAAGAGTAACTGTAGGCATATGCTGCTCCAGTGGTGACCAATACGAGAGGCCACATGAAATATTCTTGTGAAAATTCTTGTATTTAAATGGTAGGCGCGAGTAGATTCGAACTACCGACCCCCACCATGTCAAGGTGGTGCTCTAACCAACTGAGCTACGCGCCTGCGAAGGAAGGGGAAGATACAAGATAAGGGGGGGGTATTGCAAGCCTGTCGCGAATCCGGTCCGTTCCTAAAGGTGCATCCATTTGGTGCGGGAATTCGATTTCAGGGTCAATCCGCCATACCCAGGTTCGACAGCTGGATATGATGAATCTGGTCACGCAAGCGCGCGGCCTCCTCAAACTCCAGGTCCCGGGCATGTTTATACATCTGCTCCTCGAGCTTCCCGACCTGTTTTGCCAGCTGCGCCGGCGTCATACGACCGTAGTGCACCACCTCCTCTGCCACCCGTGAATACTCCCGGGCAGATGACTTGCCCGGCCCCAGCGCCCCGTCAAGAATATCTTTCACGGCCTTCTTTACACCCACCGGGGTAATGCCATGCTCCTCGTTAAACGCCTGCTGCTTTTCCCTGCGACGTGTGGTTTCGTCGATGGCACGGCTCATCGAGCCGGTAATCCTGTCCGCGTAGAGAATGGCCTTGCCGTCCAGATGCCGCGCCGCCCGTCCTATTGTCTGGATCAATGAACGCTCCGAACGTAAAAAACCTTCCTTGTCGGCGTCCAGTATGGCGACCAGGGATACCTCGGGAATATCCAGCCCCTCGCGCAACAGGTTAATACCAACCAGCACATCAAATTCACCCAGCCGCAGATCACGGATAATTTCCACCCGCTCAACGGTGTCAACATCAGAGTGCAGGTAGCGCACCCGAATACCGTGTTCTGCAAGATACTCGGTCAGGTCTTCCGCCATCCGCTTGGTCAGCGTCGTGACCAGTACACGATCGCCCACCGCCACCCGCTGACGAATCTCCGATAACAGATCATCAACCTGGGTACCGGCCGGACGCACCTCTATTTGCGGGTCTATGAGTCCCGTAGGCCGAATCACCTGTTCGACCACGGCCCCGGCATGCTCTTCTTCATACGAACCCGGGGTTGCTGAAGTAAATATGGTTTGTGGCGCCAGCGTCTCGAATTCATCAAAACGCAAGGGCCGGTTATCGAGCGCCGACGGCAGTCGAAACCCGTACTCGACCAGGTTTTCCTTGCGTGAACGGTCACCACGATACATCCCGCCCAGCTGTGGAACGGTGACATGCGACTCATCGATAATCAGCAGTGCATTCGACGGCAGATAGTCAAACAGGGTCGGTGGCGGCTCCCCTGCCTGGCGGCCGGATAAATAGCGGGAATAATTTTCGATACCCGAGCAGTACCCAAGTTCCGTCATCATTTCCAGGTCAAACAGGGTGCGCTGCTCCAGTCGCTGCGCCTCTACCAGCTTGTTATTGTCGTTGAGCTCCTTGAGACGCTGCTTTAATTCAACCTTGATATGCTCCATCGCACCATGAATAACCTCACGTGGCGTGGCGTAATGGGTCTTAGGATAGATTGTCAGTCGCGGCACACGGCGCAGCACCTCACCCGTCAATGGATCAAACCAGGCGAGCGTATCGATCTGGTCATCAAACAACTCGACACGCACGGCCTCACCATCTGATTCCGCCGGGAAGATGTCTATAATCTCGCCGCGCACCCGGTAAGTCGCCCGGTGCAGTTCAACGTCATTACGGGTGTACTGCAATTCGGCCAGGCGCCGCAGCAGGGCTCGCTGGTCGGTCTGCTCGCCACGCACCAGGTGCAGCACCATCTTCAGGTAGGCACGCGGATCACCCAGGCCATAAATGGCCGAGACCGTCGCCACGATAATGGCATCCGGACGCTCCAGCAGGGCCTTGGTGGCGGACAGGCGCATCTGCTCGATGTGCTCATTGACCGAGGCGTCCTTCTCTATGAAGGTATCGGACGTCGGCACATAGGCCTCGGGCTGATAGTAGTCGTAGTAGGAGACAAAATATTCAACGGCATTGCCGGGAAACAATTCCCGCATTTCCCCGTACAGCTGGGCCGCCAGGGTCTTGTT
>DMKK01000080.1 GCA_003454335.1 Gammaproteobacteria bacterium
TGGCTTCGAGCGAATCGAGCATCTCCAGCGCCGCTTCAACGGCATGCTGCGGGTGCCGAGGATCCTGTACCGGTGCCCCCCAGAAGGCCATTATCATGTCACCGACATATTTATCGATGGTGCCGCGCTTTTCGAAGATGATGCGCGTCATGGGTGTAAAGTAGAAGTTCAACAACTGCTTGAGTTCGTCCGCAGGCAGTGACTCGGAAATGGTGGTGAAGCTGCGGATATCACAGAACAGCACCGAAAGCTCCCGGCTCTGGCCCTCGACCGAGAAATCCTCGTCCGGGTGGCGGCTCATCTCTTCGACAATCTCCGGCGGCACATAGCGTCCGAAGACACTCTTCAGCTTCCTACGATTGCGTGCCTCGGTCAGGTACTGCGCCATCAACCCGACAAACAGTGCAATGGGGAGCTGCACCAGCACCGGGATCGCCAGCGGCAGCCACAGGTCGGCTGTATTAAATGCGTAATGCACAGTGGCAATGCCGAGAGCGGAAAGCAGCAGCGCCAGCAACACGGCAATGCCTGCGCTTAGCAGATAGATGCCAGTCCCCAGCACCATACCGGTAAGGAATAGCGTAACAGCAGTAGTGACCGGACCAGTCGGCTCGAGGCTTCGCCCGGTCAACATGTTGGCAAACGCCGTCGCTGCAATCTCGACACCACTGAGATCGACGCCGTCATCATTGGTGAAGACCGTGTAGAAACGGTCCGGCTGGCCGGGATCATAGAGATCGGAGAAGCCGACAAACACCACCTTGCCGCTGAAGTCGAAGTCAGCCATGGCATGCTGCGCTTCTCCCTTGCCGAATACCATGTTGTAGGGAATGGTCGGGATGCTGCCCGGTGTTCCGTAGAAATTCAGAAAACGGTTATCGGATCCCGCATAGAGACCCGCAAGCGCCGTCATCAGGTGGCGCTCCTGCTCTGAGAGGGATTTATCAGCTGCCAGCAACTCCAGCACCCTGCCGCCCAGTGCAGGATCATCTGCAAAGACACCGTGCAGAGTCCGCATCAGCATGTCTACCTCGGCGGCGCGCCCTACACTGGCCTCGTCACGCGGCAGATCCTGAATACCTGCGGCGCCCACCTGATTCAACAACTGCATCCAGCGCTGCTGCACGGGGAGTGCAAACACCTGCAGCGCCGTCGAGGGCATGGTGGCAACGTAACCTGTACTCGGCTTGAAAGGCCAGAAGCGGTAGACATTCACCTGCACCTTGGGAACCGGAAACGGCGCCAGCGCCTTTGCCGCGTCTGCAAGCGCAGGAATGGGCGGCACCAGCTCCTCGACCCAGATATCTCCTGTCTGCTGGCCGCCGATGTCGTAGATCGGCTGACGCCTGCCGTTGAGGCGCTCGAACAACACCGTGCGACCGGAGTTCGCGACGGCCCGGGCAAATGCAGTGTCATGCTCCGTTGATTTCGGCCGTTGGAAGTCCATGTCGAAGACGATGACTGCAGCACCGCGTTCGACCAGCCTGTCAATCAACTCGCCATGGATGGAGCGCGGCCAGTCCCGCGGCAATTTGGGCAGCCCCAAACCGGATATATCGCGCTCGTTGATGGAGACAACCGCCACCTCGGGGGGCGGTTCGATGCTCCCCCGAACATGGAACAGCCAGTCGAGGCCAACATGCTTTTCAAAATCCTCGCCGAGCGGTGTCAGACTGAGAATGGCGCCGACCAGGCCAGTTGCAGAACCGACGATCAGGCCCTTTAGCCAACGGGGCATGTTGACCTTCTGTCCGCCTGCAATCCCGTTAGCATCATGTACACATTCCAGAAAATTAAGGGCCGTTCACCTTGAATAGACGTTTTCCGGCAGCTGCCTGCATGCAAGAGGCTGAGATGAATTAGTATAGACAAGCACAACCCCATCTAGTGTTCCTAAACAAGGATAAGCTTGCAATATGAAGTGACTGCTGGCAGGCGCCTGCTGATTGTACCTGCCAGCATTTATTAGACTCGATCCGACGACTGAATCATCCATAGTATATGCAAGGAATCGCCCCGTCTGAGCTCTACGAACAGAAATCACATATGCTATTGATTACCGTCTCCAACACTTGCGAACGCCGCCAATGGTTCTGCAGATATAGGTCCCATCGTTTCCGGCCTCCCAATGCACCGGCAGCATTCGCAGTGGGCTCTCTCCCGTGCATTTGTTGCTATTAAAGTCACCGTCCTGGACTCCCTCATCACACGCGTTAAAGGTGACATTACAGGTACATGCCGTTGCATTCCAATCGGCTTCGTTTGGATCGAGGCTGATCAGGAAACGCTGGTCACTATCTTGTAAACTATCACAATCAATGCCTGTTCCATCCAGTTCATTTGCAATCTCTGAACAATCTGGCAGCGTACTCGGTTCCACGGTCTGATCCTCACCATCCGTACAGAACTCGGCATATTGCACATTGGCGAAGTTCTCCTTGGTCTCATCAAAATCGCCCATCCCTGATCCGGCAATTGCCTCCTCTCCGTAGATGTAAACACAGGCATTCCCACCCCGAGCACCGTTGATGGCAACAGCGTCAACATTAGTCGATGAACCCTCTGCACTGATGCTCCAGTTCAAGCCATCTCGTCTGCTATGCTTACTATTGACAGTAAAAATCACATTCCCACTTGAATCAAGGGCATCACAAGAGCCGTTACCTTTTTCAATACGACAGCCAGTCTGTCCGCTAATATTCTCGCAAGCCTGGGTTCCATCGGTACTTATAACCGTGGATGCACCCGGTAGATCCTGGACACAGACACCCCATGCTGATACAGAGATACCGAGCAACAATAAACCGCCCAACCCTTGCATCATGAACGTTTGATATTGCTTTCTCATAGTCTTAAAAATAATCATAGTTTTATCCTCTTAACATCATTAAATAAATATGTACTGTTCGGGTATTTCATCTGCCAGAATCAGAAATTAATGGCAATCTGTCCCAGTATGGTTCGATCCGGGAAATACGGCCCGATGGCAGGTTCATCCCTGAACTCCCGATAACTGTCGTCCTGGTAGCTGAACTCCTTGTCAAACAGATTTTTCACCTCGAGGCTAAGAATACCGTATCGCTTCGGCAGGCGGTAACCAATGGCGGCATCGACAAGAAAAAAGTTATCACTCCCCTGTCCCTGGGTAGAAAATTCCGAACGCACAACTTTCTGATCGACATAGGTGCCGGCAATGCCTGCGAAAAAGCCAGAAGGCCTGAAATATCGCAGACTGAGCGGTAGGCTGACAGTCCTGACCTCTTCAGGAAGATTATCAAATTCGGTAGCAACGCCTTTATCGCTTTTGAAGAGATCGTAGACGGCTTCGAGACTGACGCTTAGCTGGTCCAGGGGTGTCCAGTAGAGATATAAACGATGGCGCTGCTCATTACGTTCCTCGAAATCCACGCCATTTTCGTCAAGCAGCACCGGCTCATCCAAATAACGCCAGGTCGCCTCGGCACCGGTAGATAGGTTGCTCATCACACGCCAGTCGAGAGCTCCACCATAGAGCCGGGACTTGGTTGCGTTGATATCATCGAAGAACTGGTTAAAACCGGCAACCTGGGTCGGCTCGATGGTACGATTATTGACCAGGGCAGGCTTGACCACCTGCAGGGCCGCTGCACGTAACTGGACTGTGTTGGTGACATCCCAACGAACGCCGAATTTAGGGCTGAAGGTCTTTTCATCGATTGGACCGCTGTTGAAATCATCATAACTGGCGCCCAGTGTCCAGGTAACAGCGTCACCGGTGCTGACATTAACATAAACATAGCCGTGAGGATTCTTGAGTTCAGTTTTCGTTGTTTCGTCTACAACGAAGATTGGACCAATATCCACGTCATCAAGCGAGAGAGAATCATCATTCTCATCGTCTACCTGATTGTAAGAAAGTCCTGTGATCACATTGAACCTGTCAGTCCGATAGATGTTCTGGGCTTCAATCTGAGACCCTTTGCTGTTCACCTTGCTATTGATATCGAGCGTAGTAAATGGATCCAGTATTTCAAATTGTTCGATTTTTTCATCACGCTTGGTGTAGATGTAGGAGAACAGAAAATCGGTATTAGGGGCCGGTGAGTAGCG
Organism: Gammaproteobacteria bacterium; assembly: GCA_003454335.1. GTDB lineage: Bacteria > Pseudomonadota > Gammaproteobacteria > UBA9214 > UBA9214 > UBA9214. The sequence continues at coordinate 4,090 of DMKK01000080.1, forward strand.
CAAACCCACACGAGTGCTATCCTGCTCGCGCTCGACAGTCTTGTCATCAAGGTAGGAATCCGGGTCAAAATTAAATGCAAGGTCGCCTTCTGTTGATACGCGGCGCCGAAATTCTGCCTGGATATTGAGTTCCGGAGAAATTGCCCACTGCGCAAAGGCATTATAGACTTCCTGATCCAGGCCATTGTTCGGTCGCCACCCATCCGTATTGTAAGAGTAGGCGCCAAGACTGTAGGAAAATTGGTCATAGACACCAGACACAGCCGCCTCACCACCATAGGTGTCATTATTACCGCCAAAACCGCTTGCGTTGAACTGCGTCTTGTTACGCTCAAAGAGAGGCGTGAACTCATTGAATCCAGCAGCAGCTGGTCCTCCTAGTGTGACTATGTTCAGGTTGGTTGCTGAGACGCTGGGCTGAACAGGGTTGATATTGATGTCCTGCATGAGCTGGGCCTGCAGGAGTTCACTGACAC
>DMKK01000247.1 GCA_003454335.1 Gammaproteobacteria bacterium
CTAACCAGCTGAGCTACGTAGCCAGAACTGCGTAAGATACAAGATTCAGGACACATGATTCAAGTTCCTGTAGTAATTTACTTTTAGCTTTCACCCTTTCTCTTTACCCTTGCCTTCAAACGTTGAAGCGGAAATGCATCACATCACCGTCCTGAACAATGTAATCCTTGCCTTCCAGCCGCAGCTTTCCAGCCTCTCTCGAACCGTTTTCACCCTTGAACGCGATGAAATCATCATAGGCCGTCACTTCAGCCCGTATGAAACCCTTCTCGAAATCGGTGTGAATTTCACCGGCAGCCTGGGGTGCAGTCGCACCCACCCGCGTGGTCCAGGCACGCACTTCCTTGACGCCGGCTGTGAAATAGGTCTGTAATCCCAGCAGTGTGTAAGCGGCACGGATGACACGGTTCAGCCCCGGCTCTTCAAAACCCAGTTCTTGCATGTACTCCTGCCGGTCAACGGCATCCAGTTCGACCAGTTCAGCCTCAATAGCTGCGCAAACCGCGACCAGCTGGGCTCCCTCCTCTGTCGCGCGCCTGGCGACCACGTCAAGATAGGGATTATCCTCGAAGCCGTTCTCGCTGACATTCGCAACATACATAACCGGCTTGATCGTCAGCAGGTGCAGGTCATAAATCAATGCCTGCTGTTCGGCATCAAGCCCCATGCTGACAACTGTCCCGCCAGCATCAAGCTGTGCGTAAACTGCCTCCAGTACAGCGAGCATAGCCTTTGCTTCCTTATCACCACTCTTGGCTATCTTGCTGACACGATGCATTCTTTTCTCGACCGACTCCAGGTCTGCCAGCGCGAGTTCGGTGTTGATAACTTCAATATCACGCAGCGGATCAACATTACCCGATACGTGTACGACATTATCATCATCAAAACACCGGACCACCATGCAGACAGCGTCTGTCTCGCGAATATTGGCAAGAAACTTGTTTCCCAGCCCTTCGCCTTTCGATGCGCCTGCAACGAGCCCGGCAATATCGACGAACTCCATGGTGGTATTCAGCACTCGTTGCGGTTGTACAATTTCAGCCAGGTGATCAAGGCGTTGATCCGGCACAGGTACGATACCGACATTGGGATCAATGGTGCAAAATGGATAGTTCTCCGCCTGGATACCCGCCTCGGTAAGGGCATTAAACAGGGTGGATTTACCAACGTTGGGAAGCCCAACAATACCGCATGTAATACTCATTTGGTTTTAGCCATCGGGTTACTCGATTTGCACAAACTGCATTAATTCGTGGTATGCAGGTCTTTCATCGCCGCTTCAATATTGCCGGCAGCAAGCTCGGGCAATATCTTCACCGCTTCATTAATCGCCTGGTCAATCGCCATGCGATCATCACGGGAAGCCGCTTTCAGCACATAGCCCACCACATCATCACGATGTCCCGGGTGACCGATGCCGATACGCAGCCGCAGGAAGTCCTTGCCGCCAAGATGCGGGATCAGATCACGCAGACCATTATGACCGCCATGACCACCCCCCTTTTTAAGCTTTACGGTACCAACCGGCAAATCCAGGTCATCATGCACAATGAGCACGGCACTCCGCGGCATCCGGTAGAAACCGGCCAGCGATGCCACCGGCATGCCACTGCGATTCATGAAGTCCATGGGTTTTTGCAGGCGAAATTCCTTGCCCGCAAGGGTGCAGCGGGCAACCTCGCTCTTGTATTTGCTCTCGAGCCGGAACTGCGTGCTGCACTGGCGTGCCACTTCATCTACAAACCAGAACCCGGCGTTATGCCGGGTCTGTTCGTATTTTTCTCCGGGATTACCCAGCCCGGCAACGAGCTGTATGGCAGTCAACGGTCAACAGCCGTCTAGCTGCTCTCGTCTTCACCGGCATCCTTGGCTTCCTCGCCACCTTCAGCACCCGCTTCACCCTCTGCGGACGGCGCAACTTCTTCTTCCTCCACCACCCGCTTGACATGAATCGACACGACCGAGCTGTCATGATCGTCGCCACGCGCCAGGTCAATCAATGTGACGCCTTCAGGTACCTTCAGATCGGACAGGTGAATTGATTCACCGATTTCCAGAGCGGACAGATCAACCTCTATATATTCTGGCAGGTCCTTCGGCATACATTCAATGGACACTTCCGTCAAGTCATGAGAAACCAGACCGCCGGCTTTCACACCCGGTGCGACTTCCTCGCCAATAAAATGAACCGGGGCATGCGTCTTGAGCTTTTCTGTCATGCTAATACGCTGCAGATCCATGTGCATGATAATCGCCTTGCTCGGATGCCGCTGCAGGTCACGCAGAATGGCCGGCGTCTCGGTACCACCGGATTTGACGGTAAGAATATGCGAGTAGAACGCCTCGCGCTCGAGATTACGCAGCACTTCATTATGCGACAACGTCAACGCTTCGGGATCTTTTCCACCACCGTACATAATTGCAGGCACCTTGCCAGCATGACGCAGGCGGCGGCTCGCACCCTTACCCGTGTCAGCACGTGGTTCTGCATTCAATTCAAAACTAATAGCCATGTTACTTCTCCATAAAAAAATGCACCCTGCGGTGCCAACAACATCTCCCTCGCGACCAGGGGAGACAAGAAGCAGGCTTGTCCCGACCGGGACAAGCCTGCGAAAACTGTATCAATCCATATAAAGCGAACTGACCGACTCTTCCATACTGATGCGACGCATGGTCTCTGCCAGCATCGTGGCAATACTCAACTGACGTATTTTACTGCATGCCTGTGCATTTTCACGCAACGGGATGGTATCTGTCACAACCAGTTCATCCAGCTCCGAGGCATCGATGTTCTCCACTGCCGCACCGGACAATACCGGGTGTGTACAGTAGGCAACCACCCGGGCCGCACCCTGCTCTTTCAGGGCCAGCGCCGCCAGGCACAGGGTACCGGCGGTATCGACCAGATCATCAATCAGGATGCAGGTACGTCCTGCAACCTCACCAATGATATTCATCACCCGCGCCTCATTCGGTCGCGGCCGCCGCTTGTCGATGATTACCAGGTCTGCATCGTCCAGGCGTTTTGCCAGCGCCCGCGCCCTGACAACACCACCCACGTCGGGAGACACGATCACGATATCCGGGTATTTCTGTTTCCAGACATCACCCAGCAATATCGGTGATGCGTACACATTGTCGACCGGTATATCAAAAAACCCCTGTATCTGATCTGCATGCAAGTCGACGGTCAACACCCGGTCGGCTTTCACGTTGCCAATCATCCTGGCAACCACCTTGGCCGTGATCGGTACCCGCGACGAGCGTGGCCGGCGGTCCTGCCGTGCATAACCAAAATAGGGCATCACCGCCGTAATACGTCGTGCTGATGAACGCCGCACGGCATCAATCATCACCAGCAATTCCATTAAATTATCATTGGTCGGCGCACACGTCGGCTGCAATATGAAAACATCCTTGCCACGGACGTTTTCCATAATTTCCACCAGCACCTCGCCGTCACTGAAACTGCTAACATTTGCTTCACCGAGATTCACGTGCAAGTGACGCACGATATCCCTCGCCAGTTGCGGGTTCGCATTCCCGGTAAACACCATTATCTGGTTGTCTGAATCAGATGCGGGCATATCCTTCGTATCCTGTTTGCAACTACTTTTGCAATGAATTTACTCCCTCTCCCGGAGGGAGAGGGAGTTCATCAATTATCTGCCGTGCTTAACGCCAGTGCTCATCGCCAGCGGCGATGATTTTGTTGGCTGGGACGGCAGGATTATTCGTCGCTGCGCGCCTCACCCCTGCGGGGCCGCTGTCGCTACGCGACAACGTTCAAGTACGCTACGCGTACTTGTCGAACCTTGTGGTTCTCATCCTGCCGCATTATGCGCCAGTGCTCATCGCCTGCGGCGAT
>DMKK01000240.1 GCA_003454335.1 Gammaproteobacteria bacterium
CCGTCTGAGTTCATGAAGGTCGCCCATCGCCTCGGCTTCACCGATTTTTACCACGTGTACTTCTACCCCTACCAAAAGGCAAAGAACCCCTCCCTGACGCGCAGCGAGCTGATCAATGATATGAGCCTGTCGAGCATTGAGGATTACCTGCGCAGTGCAGAAAAGATCGAGGTCATGCATAACATGGATGACATCATCCTGGAGCCGGGGGATATCGACTTCTTCCCGAGGGTCTTCGGTGACCGTGCCAAAATTTATCCCCGGGGAGGGCACTGCGGCAATATGGATTTTCGGGACAACGTGACCCACATGGTCAACGTATTCAGCCAGCAGGAAGTGCACTAATGAAAACAGCATACCAACAACTTCAACGGCACCTCTTGCTGCTGGTGGCAGTACTGGTTGTCGGGGGCTGCAGTACTGCTCCCGTGCAGCAGGGTGATGCTGTTGTCGAGCCCAGCTTCAGCGCGGACCGTGTTCTCGGTGATGACCTTGCTTATGTCTCGGACGAAATCTCGGACCCGTGGGAAGGTTTTAACCGCTCCATGTACCGCTTCAATTACCGTTTCGACAAGTATGTCTTCCTGCCGGTCGTCACTGGTTACAAGGCCATTACGCCGGATTTCCTGGAGACGGGTATCCACAACTTCTTCCTGAATCTTGATGATATCACCACTTTTTTCAACAGCATCCTGCAGTTGAGTGGGACCAAGACGGTGCAAACCACCGGTCGCTTCCTGGTCAATACCACCGTTGGCCTGCTGGGCTTTATCGATGTTGCCAGCATGATCGATATACCGAAGCACGATGAGGACTTTGGTCAGACGCTGGGCCACTGGGGGGTCGGCAACGGGCCGTACCTGGTACTGCCGATCCTGGGGCCATCCAATGTTCGTGACGGCGTTGGCCTGGGTGTGGACTGGGCTGTCTTTACAGCGGTACAGGATGAACTGGGCATGAAGGAAAGTGAGAAATGGGCGTTGGCCATCATGCGGGCAATCGATACCCGGGCAAATGTCGCGTTCCGTTATTACGAGACCGGTACGCCGTTTGAATATGACTGGGTCAGGTTGCTGTATACCACGAAGCGCGAAATGGACATTGAGAAATAAATTATGGCCACTATGAATAAAATACCGAGCTTGTCGATGAAGGCCTGGCGTTGCTTCTTCCTTGCACTGGCAATAGCGAGTGCCCAACTGCTAACACAAGGTGCGCTCGCTGCGGAACCGATCAGGGTGGGTGTGACTGCCTCGCTCACCGGCGCCTATGCCGTCCCGGGCAGTAACCTGCTGGCAGGGCTCAAAATGTGGGCACATGATGTCAATGCCCGCGGCGCCTTGCTGGGCCGGGAGGTCGAAATCGTGTCCTATGACGATCAGTCAGACCCCGCTACCAGCGCCAGGCTCTATGAGAAACTGATCAGTGATGACCGGGTGGACCTGTTGATCGGCCCGTATGCCTCCGATGTGACACTGGCCGCCAGCGAAGTTGCCGAAGGTCATGGTTTCCCCATGGTCTCCGGGAGCGCGTCGGCTACAGATATCTGGTCGCGCGGTTACCGGAATATTTTCCAGGTCGACACACCGGCCGATCGTTACATGGACCTGCTGATCGAGTCGGCCAGTAACGCGGGCCTCACCACGATTGCGCTGGCCTATTCCGGCACCGATTTTCCCCGTGAGGTTGCCCGCGGGGTGCGCGCACGGGCAGGTGCTGCGGGTATAAAAATCGTCTTCGATAAAGAGTATATCGAGGACAGTGTGGACTTTACCGAGCTGGTCCTGCGTATCAAGGAAACCCGTCCTGATCTGGTCATAGGTGGCACCTACCTCAATGATTCAATTGCCTTTGTACGCGAGGCCAAACGCCAGAACTTTTCTCCCAAGGCACTCGCCTTTACGGTTGGACCGGCCCTGATAGAGTTCGGCGAAGCACTGGGGCCCGATGCTGACGGGATACTGGGCGTCGTATCCTGGATGCGCAGTGGCAATGTGCCCATGTCCTACGATTTCTCGTTCCGCTACAAGGAAATGACCGGGCATAACGCCGGCGCCCATGCTGCCTATGGTTATGCGGCCGGACAGGTGCTGGAAGCCGCGGTGCGACTGGCAGATTCCCTGGACAGGAATGCAATTCGCACGCAGTTGCAAGAGATGAAATTCGGCTCCCTGCTGGGACGTTACCGTGTTGACGACAGTGGCGAACAGCTGGCAAAGGAAACCTTTGTCATGCAATGGCAGAATGGCCATCGGCTACTGGTACTGCCCAGGGAACGCAGGGACAGCCCGATTATCTATCCGCTGATACCCTGGTCAGAGCGCACCCAGCGCTGAATGCGGAGTACCTGACACGTGCCGGGATGTTATTGGTCGTTTTTAATCATGATGACGAAAACAGTGAAAAATGCGGCGTAGATAAGGTGATGTCTTATTTGAGAAGTCCTAAGGTAGTGCAGCCAGAATCACGTCGATTGCAGACCCTCTTGGCCACTGGATCAAGGTTGTCAATATGGAGGGTATCGTTGAGGGCGGGCCGTACACGCGCGTGAAGAAGTTACGCGTCAGGTTTGACGATTTCGGGGAATATGGCCTGCATGTGCTCGTCAGTTTTTTACTGGATGTACCCGGTGTCGAGGCTGAAAATACCGTGCGCCAGCGCATACTGCCTGCCCCAATAGTATCTCTTTGCCAACGCCACATCGCAGGGCGGGTAAGGGCCGAAGGCTGTACCCGTCAAAAGACTCATATTGTTGTGGTAGCGATGCATGACGTATCATCTGCATAAATAATCTGGGAAAGAGTCCATATATGAATGCCACTAAGTTAAGCCCG
>DMKK01000230.1 GCA_003454335.1 Gammaproteobacteria bacterium
GGCCGGGGTGATGGACATGTTTCCCCATACCGCGCATGTGGAGTCGATTGCCCTGTTTGCCTCGAAATAATCAGATCAAAACTGACGTGTATCAAGTGGCCGGACAGCCGGGTTTTCTATAATCCGCTCATGAATGCCTGGCTACTGAAAATCCTCGTGCTCCTGCTGCTTGCGGCACAACTGGCAGTGGCCGACGGGTTGCCACCGCTGCCGGCTGATTATTGCCGCTGGGAAGTCCGGGATTATTCCATTGAAGAACCCCTGTGCGGGCTGGAGGGTAATGCTGCACAGGGCCGCAAGATTGTCATCGATACGCACGGGGGGAATTGTCTGGCCTGTCACGTGATGCCAATTCCGGAAGAACCGCTGCATGGTACGGTCGGGCCGCCGCTGGTCGGACTTGCGTCCCGCATGAGTACGGCACAGATAAGGCTGCATGTTGTTGATCAGCGCCAGTTCAATCCGGCAACCATAATGCCGGGATTCTACCGCGACCCGCGCCTTGACAACCGTGTTGCTGATGGTTTCTACGGCAAGACTTTCCTGTCTGCCCGGCAGCTTGAAGATGTTGTGGCCTACCTGGCGACGCTGCGATGATCAGGCTGGCTTTACGGGCAGTGCTTATGCTGGCGACCGCCTTGCTGGCCGGTGCTGCAGCCGCTCTTGAGCCGGTCTCCGGCTATGATTTCCTGGTGCCCGAGACACAGGCCATGCAGGATGATGAGTTCGAAAATCCCGGCATGGTGACCGTTGACCAGGGAGAGGCCCTGTTTCGCGAGCACCGCGAGCATGAGGAATACGCCTGTGCCAGTTGTCACGGTGACAACGGCGAAAAGCTGGACCTGGAGAAGATCGCGAGTTATCCGCGCTATAACCGTAACCTGGGAGGACTGGTTACCCTGCAGGACCAGATCGGCCACTGTTGGGAGATCAATATGGACCGCTTCCCCCTGATGTATGACGCCCCGGAACTGGTGGAGCTGGAGACTTATGTACGTAACCGGGCCATTGGTGAGCGTATCAATGTGCAGACTGATGGGCCAATGCAGGATCTGCTGCAACAGGGTGAGGCGCTCTATCAGACCCGTTTCGGCCAGATTGGCATGGCCTGCCAGCATTGCCATGTGCAGCACCAGGGGCAGATGCTGCGCGGACAGCGACTTACCCAGGGACAGGCAAACGGTTTTCCGCAATACCGGCTGGCCAAGGGTGAGATTACCAGCCTGCATAAACGTATGCGTCAGTGCTTTATCTCTTTTCGTGCCGAACCCTTTGACCCCGGCGCGGAAGAGTTCAAACTGCTGGAGCTGTATTTGATGTCCCGGGGTAACGGGCTGAAGATCGAAACACCTGCCGTACGCTTCTAACTCGGAATTCTACTGCTGGTACCACGTGCTACCCAGTGCCTTGTAGACGCGCTGCGGATACCAGTTCTTGCCAACGCTGCCATTGTAGCGGGCGAGGGCGCGGCGCATGTCACCCTTTTCGCGCTTGAGATAGATATTAAGAATAGTGCAACCAAAACGCAGGTTGGTACTGATGTCGAACAGATTGTCATCCGGGCGGCCAATCTCTTCCAGCCAGAACGGCATGATCTGCATCAGGCCGCGGGCACCGACACTGGAGATCGCGAAGTGATCAAAGTTACTTTCGACATTGATCAAAGCAAGGACCAGTTCCGGTTCAAGCCCGGACCGGCGGGCCTCGTAGTGGACCTGCTTGAGTATCATCAGGCGCTCTTCCGGGTCTTTTACCCGGCCTTGCAGGCGCTGTGACATATCTGTCAGCCAGACCTCGGCATCAAAGCGGTCCGTGAAGCTGTCGCTGGAGTTGATTGCTTCAAAGAGTGCGGTGCGCATGCCGGCATCGGGCCGTTCCTGGGTGGCGGACCAGGCGGGGGCGGCACTCAACCAGTACTGGCTGCCCAGTATGATGGCTGCCGACAAGGCCCTGATGGTGCGTGGTATGACTGTCTTCATACCTGTTGTATCGGCTCAGTCAGAAGCCAGTTTAGCCTTCAGGAATGTGATGATCTCGCTGCGCGGGATGTCCTGATTATCATTATCCTGGCGCGCCTTGTATTCCAGCATGTCCTTGTCAAGATTCTTCTCGCCGACCACGATTCTGTGTGGAATGCCGATCAGTTCCATGTCCGAAAACATTACGCCCGGCCGTACCGGACGGTCATCAAGCAGGACGTCGATGCCGGCTGCCTGCAGTTCCTCGTAGAGTGCATCAGTGGCTTCACGAACCCGCTGTGATTTCTTCATGTTCATGGGCAGCAGGGCGACCTGGAACGGTGCAATCGCAGCGGGCCAGATCATGCCCTTGTCGTCATTGTTCTGTTCGACGGCAGCCGCGACAATGCGGGTGACGCCGATGCCGTAGCACCCCATTATCATGGTTTCCTCCTTGCCCTGTTCGTTCAGTACGGTGGCGCTCATGGCCTCACTGTACTTTGATCCGAGCTGGAAGATGTGTCCGACTTCAATGCCGCGGGCAATGGACAGGGTGCCTTTTCCGTCAGGGCTGGCATCGCCGTTTACGATGTTGCGCAAATCGGCGCAGTCCGGTGTCGGCAGATCACGTTCCCAGTTCACCCCGGTGAAGTGTTTGCCTTCTTCATTGGCCCCGCAAACAAAGTCACTGAGGTGTGCGGCCGCATGATCAACAATGACCGGGATGGAAAGACCTGAGGGCCCAAGCGAACCTGCGGTACAATCGGCGGCACTGCGAATCTGTTCATCTGTTGCAAATTGCAACGGTGCCGCGACGGCGGGGAGCTTTTCTGCCTTGACGGTGTTCAGTTCATGATCACCGCGCAGTACCAGCGCAACGACTGCGGTTTCTGATCCCTGTACCAGCAAGGTTTTTACGCAGCGATCCGCTGTGGTATCCAGATATTTACAGATGTCCTCGATACTGTGCTGACCGGGTGTCTCCACGGTTGTCATGCTGGCATCCGGAGCAGGCCTATCCCCCGCGGGTGCGATGGCTTCCGCGCGTTCGATGTTGGCAGCGTACTCGCCGCTTGATGAGAATGCGATGGCGTCTTCCCCGGAATCGGCCAGCACATGAAATTCATGGGAGACGTTACCGCCAATGGCGCCACTGTCGGCCTGTACCGGCCGGAACCCAAGACCCAGCCGGGTAAAAATACGGCTGTAGGTGTCGTACATTACCTGATAGGTCTGGTCCAGCGATGCCTGATCAATATGAAAGGAATAGGCATCTTTCATGATGAATTCACGTGCGCGCATGATGCCAAAGCGCGGGCGGATTTCGTCACGAAACTTGGTC
>DMKK01000229.1 GCA_003454335.1 Gammaproteobacteria bacterium
TATTTGTAGGATGGGTGAAGGAGCGCAGCGACGCACCCGTCAAACATAGCTAGAACGTATATGTGCCACCACCACCCGACCGCAAACTGAAACCGAGCACCTGACCGGTTGCATCCTGCAGCAGCAATTCGGACTGGTTCCTGATAAATGTATATTGCGAAACAGTGCCCGTCTGCGGGCTGTACAGGGACGCTATATTATTTTCAATGCGAATGGCGCCGTTTATGCTTGACTGTTCATCCTGAAGACGAAACCGGTTACCCCTGATTTCAAGAAGCTCCCCGGCATTGCCATACCACTTGCCATCCAGCAATGAATCCTGTGGTGGTTGATGGCCACCATAGCCAGGACTGGTATAAGGGTTGTTTGTATTGGACGGGTAGGCATTTGTGAAAGGATTATTGTTCATCGGGGCTGACCACGCATTCATTCCGGGCACCCCGGTCATCCCGGACCAGGGAGACATTCCGGGTACGCCAGACATCCCAGACCAGGGGGACATCCCGGGCACGCCAGACATCCCGGACCAGGGAGACATCCCGGGCACGCCAGACATCCCGGACCAGGGAGACATCCCGGGCACGCCAGACATGCCGGACATGCCGGACATCATTGGCCAGCCAGTCATTCCAGATCCAAATGAATCTCCGCCCCCCCATCCAGCATCATTATTATTGTCCAGCATGGCATCGGACATCGCATTCATCATGACCAGCATCATGCGGAACATGGGGCCGAACATATCCTCGCTGGCTGCTGCTGGAGCAGGTGCGGAAGCTACCAGCGCACAAACCAGCGTCAGAATGGCACGTTTTTGCTTTATCAAAGTCATTTGATCAATGTTGCTTTAGTCGACTATATCCTTGAGTTTAGGAAATAAAAGCAGCCCGGACACACCATTCGCGTGATAATACTACATATAGGCACATGCCGCATGAAAAATACAATATATAGGATCTGTACAAATTGGACAGCATGAACGGCCAGAATATCCCGCACAGCCATACTGTCACGGTTCCAGCTGATGCGAGCAAAGTCTGTCGCGGTGCGCCCCAAAAGTCAGGCCACATGCTACACTCGCCAACTTTAAGATAGCTCACTGAAACACATGAATAATTTCACCCAACTACTGAACGAGCGCATCCTGTTTCTGGACGGTGCCATGGGCACCATGATTCAGCGCCACAAGCTGGAGGAGGCTGACTACCGGGGTGAGCGCTTTGCCGACTGGCCGTCCGACCTGCAGGGTAATAATGACCTGTTGAGCCTGACGCAACCGCAGATCATCCAGGAGATCCATGCCCGGTATCTGGATGCCGGCGCGGACATTATCGAGACCAACACCTTCAACGCCACCCGCATTGCCATGTCCGACTACGGCATGGAGGACTTGACCAGTGAAATCAACGTTGCCTCGGTAAGGCTTGCACGTGCAGCCGCGGATGCAGCGACCGCACAAACCCCTGGAAAACCCCGCTTTGTTGCCGGCGTACTCGGCCCCACGAACCGCACCGCATCCATTTCACCAGACGTCAATGATCCCGGTTTCCGCAACACCAGCTTTGATCAACTCGTTGCGGCCTATACCGAGTCCACGGCTGCACTTATCGAGGGCGGCGCAGACATCATCCTGATCGAAACCATCTTCGACACCCTGAATGCCAAGGCCGCCGTCTTCGCGGTTGACCAGTATTTTGCTGACAGCGGCAAGCGCCTGCCGATCATGCTTTCCGGCACCATTACCGATGCATCCGGTCGCACCTTGACCGGACAGGTCACCGAGGCATTTCTTAATTCATTGCGGCATGCACAACCAGTATCCATCGGTCTCAACTGTGCACTCGGCGCAGACCAGTTACGCCAGTATGTCGAGGAGTTGTCCGGCCTTAGCAATTTTTACATTTCTGCACACCCGAATGCCGGCTTACCGAATGAGTTTGGCGAATACGATGAAACACCCGCACAGATTGCCGCTGAACTCGGTGACTGGGCCGCCAATGGCTTTCTGAATATCGTCGGTGGTTGTTGCGGCACCACGCCGGAGCACATCAAGGCAATTGTTGCCGCCGTGAGCCAGCACCCCCCGAGAAAGATACCCGACATTGACAGGCAATGCCGTCTGTCCGGTCTGGAACCCTGCAACATCGCCAGTGACTCACTCTTTGTAAACGTCGGTGAACGCACCAATGTCACCGGCTCTGCACGTTTCAAGCGCCTCATCATGGAAGGCGATTACGAAACAGCGCTTGATGTTGCCCGCCAGCAGGTCGAAAACGGCGCACAGATTATTGATATCAACATGGACGAGGGCATGCTCGAGTCCAGGGATGCCATGGTCCGCTTTCTGAACCTGATTTCTGCTGAACCGGATATCTCGCGTGTCCCCATCATGATCGATTCGTCCAAATGGGACATCATCGAGGCCGGCCTGAAATGCATACAGGGCAAGGGGGTGGTCAACTCCATCAGCCTGAAGGAAGGGGAGGCCGCGTTTATACGTCAGGCAACTCTGGTACGCCGCTATGGTGCAGCGACCATCGTCATGGCATTTGACGAGCAGGGGCAGGCGGATAGCCGTGAACGCAAGCTCGAGATATGCACACGGGCCTACCGGATATTAACCGAACAGATCGGTTTTCCGCCGGAAGACATCATCTTCGACCCGAATATCTTTGCGATCGCCACCGGTATTGAAGAACACAATAACTACGGCCTCGACTTCATCGAGGCCACGCACGACATAAAAAACAACCTGCCACATGCATTGATCTCGGGTGGAGTTTCCAATGTTTCATTCTCGTTCCGTGGCAACAACCCGGTACGGGAAGCCATCCATGCCGTATTCCTGTATCACGCCATCAAAAATGGCATGGACATGGGCATTGTCAATGCCGGGCAGCTGGCCATCTACGAAGATATTCCGTCAGCATTACGGGAACGGGTGGAAGACGTGGTACTCAATCGCCGTGACGATGCCACGGAACGGTTACTGGAAATTGCCGGTGAGTATGCGGGAGACGGCAAGACCGGAGAAGCCAAAGAAGACCCGGCATGGCGCCAGTGGGACGTCAACAAGCGACTGGAACATGCACTCGTCAAGGGTATTGCAGACTTTATTGAAGAAGATACCGAGGCAGCTCGACTTGCCGCAGGAAAACCCCTGCATGTAATCGAAGGCCCGTTGATGGACGGGATGAACGTTGTCGGTGACTTGTTCGGCGCCGGCAAGATGTTTCTGCCCCAGGTGGTCAAGTCGGCGCGCGTGATGAAAAAGGCCGTGGCCTGGCTGATGCCCTTCATGGACTCAGAAAAAGACGGTAGCGCCAGAAACAATGGCACCATCCTGATGGCAACGGTCAAGGGTGATGTCCACGATATCGGCAAAAACATTGTCGGCGTGGTACTGCAATGCAACAGTTACGAGGTAATCGACCTCGGTGTCATGGTGCCGGCCGAAACCATTCTCAGAACGGCAAAGGAAAAGAATGTCGATATTATTGGCCTGTCCGGCCTGATTACACCCTCGCTGGATGAAATGGTCCACATCGGCAAGGAAATGGAACGCCAGGGCCTTGAGTTGCCCTTGCTGATCGGCGGTGCCACCACCTCGCAGATACATACCTCCGTAAAAATAGATCCACAATACCGTGGCGCAGTTGTGTACGTGGCGGATGCTTCCCGGGCAGTCGGCGTTGCCAGCACCCTGTTAAATGAGGACCGGCGCAAGGCCTATATCGGAGAGATCAAGGAGAAATACCAGCAACTGCGTGAACAGCGTGCCGGCCAGCAGCAGCAACGCAAGCTGGCCAGTCTGGCCGAGGCGCGAGCGAACCGCTTCAGCACCGACTGGAACAGTTACCAGCCGGCCAAACCCGGGTTTCTGGGCATCAAGGTATTTGATGATTACCCACTCACCGAACTGGTTGATCACATTGACTGGAGTCCTTTCTTCAAGGCATGGGAACTGGCCGGCAAGTTTCCGAAAATACTCGACGACGAAGTTGTCGGTAAGGAAGCCCGCACCCTGTTCAGCGATGCGCAGGCCATGCTGGAAAAGATCATCAATGAGCAATGGTTGCAGGGCCGTGCCGTTATAGGCCTGTTTCCTGCCAATACAGTCAATGACGATGACGTGGAACTGTACACCGATGATTCACGCACCGAGGTGCGTGCTGTCTTCCATTTTCTGCGACAACAAATGAACCGTCGGCGTGCCGCCCCCAATCATTGTCTGGCCGATTACATTGCACCGCAGAATTCAGGCATAGACGACTATATTGGCGCCTTTGCAGTCACTGCCGGTATCGGGATAGAAGACAAGATCGCGGAATTCGAGGCCGACCATGATGACTACAACAGTATTCTGCTCAAGGCCCTGGCTGACCGTCTGGCCGAGGCCTTTGCCGAGCGCATGCATGAACGCGTGCGCAAGGAATTCTGGGGCTATGCGGCGGCAGAGAACCTCGGCAACGAGGAACTGATAAAGGAAGAATATCGCGGTATCCGCCCTGCACCCGGCTACCCGGCATGTCCCGATCACACCGAGAAGGGTACTCTCTGGAAACTGCTTGAGCCGGACAGGAATGCCGGCATGACCATCACCGAAAGTTTCGCCATGCTCCCGACCGCCTCGGTCTCCGGACTTTATTTTTCGCACCCGGAAGCCCGCTACTTCGGCACCGGCAAACTCGCACGTGATCAGATTGAAGACTATGCCGGGCGCAGGGGCATAAAGGTGGAGGAAGTCGAACGCTGGCTGGCCTCGGTCCTGGGTTACTCGTAATTTTTATAACTATAAACCATATCCTGCGGGCTGATGGGTGCGTCGCTGCG
>DMKK01000045.1 GCA_003454335.1 Gammaproteobacteria bacterium
TGGCGATGCTGAGATCAGCCGAAATCAACCGTTATCCGGACCCGGCAGCCCGTGAGCTACAGGCAGGCATGCGGCGGGTGATGGACGTGCCGGATGCCGCCGGTGTCATACTGGGTAACGGCTCGGATGAGTTGATCCAGATGATTATCCAGACCGTTGCAGCGCCCGGCCGGGTGGTGCTGGCACCGGATCCCACCTTTGTCATGTATCGCCAGATCGCAATGGTTGCCGGCATGGAATATGTGGCGGTGCCGCTGCAGGATGATTTTTCACTGGATCCGGATACGGTACTCATGGCAGTGGCCGCGCATGATCCGGCCGTGATATTCCTCGCCTACCCGAATAACCCGACCGGTAATCTGTTTGATGCAGAGCTGCTGCGCACAATTCTGTCGCGTGCAACGGGACTGGTTGTCATTGACGAAGCCTATGCACCGTTTACCGATGCCAGCTTCATGTCGTGCCTCGGGGATTATGACAACCTGCTGGTGTTACGCACGGTCTCAAAGATGGGGCTGGCCGGATTGCGGCTGGGTCTGCTGGCCGGTTCGCCCGCATGGCTGGAACAGATTGACAAAACGCGTCTGCCCTATAATATCAGTGTGGTCAATCAGCTGACCGGCTGTTTTGCCCTTGAATACAAGGAATATTTCATGGCGCAGGCTCGCGAAATTCGCAGTCAGCGGGTGCAGCTTATGGCGGGCTTGCAGCGCCTGCCGTCACTGACGGTGTATCCGAGCGAGGCCAACTTCATCCTGTTCCGTGTGCCGCCAGGGCGAGGGACTGAAATTTTCGATGGCCTCAGGGCCGCGGGCATATTGATCAAGAACCTCGACGGCTCTGTGGTGCCCCTGCGGGGTTGTTTGCGCGTCACCGTTGGTACGCCGGAGGAAAACGCAGCCTTTCTGGCTGCCCTGGAAAGTTTGCTGGGCAGTTAGTACCTACGGTTATTAAAATCCGACGTGTTAGCTTGCCGGCCCGTTTCTGCCCGGTCGCTGTATCACTTTTGCACGGGTAGTAAAGTGCACGCCTTTTCTCAGGCCGTTTAATTCAATGATGGTGCCGGGCTGTTGGCGGGAAATGGTATTCATTGCCTCGTTTGTTGCCACTATCGGCTTGCCATTGATGGCGATGACGATGTCGCCGGGCAGCAGGCCGGCATCGGCAGCCGGTCCGTCGTTAATGACGGCACCGAGCAGCATACCCCTGGTGTAGGTCAGGCCCACTGTCTTGGCCAGCTTCGGTGTCATGTCCTGTGCCTCTATGCCCAGCCAGCCACGTACCACGTAACCTTTTTCAATGATCTGGGTCATGACGCCCTTGGCGAGGCTAATGGGGATGGCAAAACCGATCCCCTGTGAACCGCCGCTCTGGCTGTAAATGGCGGAATTGATCCCGATCAGGGCACCACGGGTGTCGATCAATGCGCCGCCGGAATTGCCCGGATTGATGGCGGCATCCGTCTGGATGAAATCTTCGTAAGCCGTAATCCCCAGGTGGTCGCGTCCGGTGGCGCTGATGATGCCGGAGGTCACGGTTTGTCCCACGCCGAACGGATTGCCAATGGCAAGTACCACATCACCGACACGCAGATGACTGGAATTGCCGATAATGATGCTTGGCAGCTTGTCGGCCGTAATGTGCAGCACTGCCAGGTCGGTGTCCAGGTCTGTCCCGACGACTCGCGCCTCGGCGCTGCGACCGTCAGCCAGCAGAATCTGTATCTGGTCAGCCCCCTCGATGACGTGGTTGTTGGTGAGCACATAACCCTGGGAGCTGATCAATACACCGGAACCCAGACTGGTCTGTATTTCCTTGCGTGCCTTTGCAAACCGGTCACCGAAAAACTTCTGGAATATGGGATCTTTCAGCAGGGGATGGGCGCGATGGGTTATAACCTTGGCGGTATGAACATTGACGACCGCCGGGACCGCTTTTTCAACGGCATCGGCATAGGAAACAGGCCCGTTCCATTGGTCGGCCGTGGTCTTGTCGGCAACTGCCACTGCCGTGGTTTCCTGCCGGGACTCGACAACTTCGACGACCGTGCCGGTGTTACGCAACAGGTCCGGGTCTACCAGCAGGACATAGAGAAAGGCGGCTGCCAGTCCCGTCATGATGGTTTGCAGGATGAAGGAAAGAAATTTGCGTATCGCCATGGGTGGTATACCCTAGTTTAATCGAGAGTACCTTAACAGGAAGTCATGCGATGGTAACCCTGAAAGCGCTGGTTGATTATACGGACAGCCTGTTGTCCGTTGAACACTTTAACGACTATTGCCCGAATGGACTGCAGGTGGAGGGCAAGCCGGACGTGCAGCGACTGGTCAGTGGCGTCACCGCCAGTCTGGAACTGCTTGAGGCCGCCATTGCTGCCGAGGCGGATGCGGTACTGGTACACCACGGTTACTTCTGGAAGGGCGAGGATGCCTGTATTACCGGTATGAAGCGGCGACGGCTGCAACGCTTGCTGGGTACCGGCACCAGCCTGCTGGCTTATCATCTGCCACTGGATGCGCATCCGAAACTGGGTAATAACACACAGCTGGCCCGGGTGCTGGGATTCGAGCGAGCAGGGTGTTTTGGTAACGATGGCGGCATGCAACTGGCGCAGTACGGAGACTTGTCGCAGCCCATGACCGGGCCAGCGCTGGTGCAGCAACTGCAGGAGCGGCTGGGCAGGGCGCCACTGCACCTCCCCGGAAGGCAGACGCTGATTCAAACGGCAGGCTGGTGTACGGGGGCGGCACAGACATATATTGAAGCGGCTGTGGCGCAGGGGCTGGATGCCTTTATCAGTGGCGAGATTTCCGAGCAGACGGTGCATGTGGTGCGCGAGTGCGGCATTCATTATTTTGCGGCTGGCCACCACGCGACCGAGCGTTTTGGTGTCAGGGCCCTTGGTGAACACCTGGCGGAACATTTTAATATCACGCATCAGTTCGTCGATATCGACAATCCGGTTTGACGGCCGGTCCCTGGTAGTCAGTACTGATTCAATTTTTCCCCGCCAGCCCTTGACCTTGTCGGGTAGTTAGACCATCCTATGCGGTTCTTGAAAAGTACTTGTATTAAATTAGAATATTCCGAAATAGTTAAGAGCGACATTGCCGTCATGGACGGTAGAAAGATGCGTTAACTATCTGTTTTTGTTAAAACTAATCTGGAGATTGCCATATGAGTGGCGATAAGACCAATTCAGGGCGGCGCCGTTTTCTGACTGCTGCAACATCTGTTGTCGGCGCAGTCGGAGTGGGCTTTGTGCTGGTGCCCTTCGTTTCTTCCATGCAGCCCAGCGCCAAGGCGCGTGCAGCCGGTGCGCCGGTGCGGGCCGATATCAGCAAGCTTGAACCCGGCCAGATGATTCGGGTGAAGTGGCGCGGCAAGCCGGTGTGGCTGGTCAGACGCACGGACAAGATGCTGGAAGTGCTGCCAACACTGGATTCCCAGTTGCGAGACCCGGAATCTCTGGAGTCAGATCAGCCGGATTATGCGCAAAACGCATACCGCTCCATCAAACCGGAAGTGCTGATTACCGTCGGTATTTGCACCCACCTGGGTTGTTCACCGACATACCGGCCTGATGCTGGTGCCGCTGATCTGGGTGCAGACTGGGAAGGGGGCTTCTTCTGCCCCTGTCATGGTTCCAAATTTGACCTTGCCGGACGTGTTTACAAATCTGTGCCTGCACCAACGAATCTGGTTATACCACCGCACCGTTATCTGAGTGAAACAGAGCTGGTTATCGGTGACGACGGGGAGGTCGCGTAATGGGCGAGAAATGGAACAAGGGTTTACTTGGCTGGATTGATGCGCGCTTCCCGCTCAGCAAGATGTGGTATGAACACCTGGCCGAGTATTACGCGCCCAAGAACTTCAACTTCTGGTATTACTTTGGATCGCTGGCGCTAATGGTGCTGGTTCTCCAGATAGTAACCGGTGTCTGGCTGACCATGAATTACAAGCCGGATGCAGAACTGGCCTTTAATTCCGTGGAATACATCATGCGGGATGTGAACTGGGGCTGGTTGATTCGCTATATGCATTCGACCGGTGCGTCCATGTTTTTCATCGTGGTGTACCTGCACATGTTCCGTGGTCTGATCTATGGTTCTTTCAAGAAACCCCGCGAACTGATCTGGATCTTTGGCATGATTATCTACGTGTGCCTGATGGCCGAGGCCTTTATGGGCTACCTGTTGCCGTGGGGTCAGATGTCCTACTGGGGTGCACAGGTGATCATTTCCCTGTTCGGTGCCATTCCGGGTATCGGGGATGCGCTGGCCCTGTGGATTCGCGGCGACTTTGTGATTGCTGATGCGACGCTTAACCGTTTCTTTGCCTTCCACGTGATTGCCGTGCCGATCGTGCTGCTGGCGCTGGTAGTGCTGCATATTCTGGCGCTGCATGAGGTTGGTTCCAACAACCCGGACGGTGTCGACATCAAGAAGCACAAGGATGAAAACGGCATTCCGCTCGATGGTATTCCATTCCACCCGTACTACACGGTGAAGGATATCGTCGGTGTTGCCGTGTTCCTGATTATCTTTTCCATTATTGTGTTCTTTGCGCCCGAGATGGGCGGCTGGTTCCTGGAACGGGATAACTTCATCCCGGCAGACCCGTTGAAAACGCCGGAGCATATCGTGCCGTTATGGTATTTCACCCCGTTCTACGCCATCTTGCGTGCGGTTCCTGACAAGTTCCTGGGCGTGGTGGCCATGGGTGGCGCCATCTTCGTGATGTTCCTGCTGCCCTGGCTGGA
>DMKK01000244.1:0-1089 GCA_003454335.1 Gammaproteobacteria bacterium
ATCATCACGTAGGCACCGTAGAAGGCCATGTGGCCATGGGCCGCGGTGAGCTGGGTACCGTGCGTGTAAAAGTTGATCGGCGCCAGGGTATGCAGGAAGCCCCACACACCGGCTCCGAGAAACGCCATTACCGCGGTGCCCAGCGCCCACAAGGTCGCCACCTTGTTAGGGTGATTACGCCGACGGCGGTTCACCATGTTGAAGGCAAACACCGTCATCATGAAGAACGGCAACGGCTCCAGTGCGGAGAAGATGGAACCCCACCATTGCCAGTATTCCGGCGCACCGATCCAGAAGAAATGGTGACCGGTCCCGATAATACCCGAGATCAGGGCCATGGCGATAATTACGTACAGCCACTTCTCGATCACTTCCCGGTCCACGCCGGTAACCTTGATCAGTACATAGGCAAGAATAGCGCCCAGGATCAGCTCCCACACACCCTCGACCCAGAGGTGCACCACCCACCACCAGAAGAACTTGTCGAGCACCAGGTTCTCAGGTACGTAGAAGGCGAACAGGAAAAATACCGCCAGGCCCAGCAACCCCAGCAACAACACCAGGTTGACTACCGTCTTGCGACCCTTGAGCACCGTCATGCCAATGTTAAACAGGAAGGCCAGCGCCACGATGACGATGCCGACCTTTATAATCGTCGGCTGCTCCAGGAACTCCCGGCCCATGGTCGGGAACTTCTCGTTCATAGTGAATTCAGCCAGCGTGGCATAGGGCACCAGCAGGTAGCCGGCCACGGTTACCGCGGCAGCGACCAGGAAAACCCAGAACATTACCTTCGCCAGCAACGGGCTATACAATTCAGTTTCCGCCTCTTCCGGCACCAGGAAGTAGGAGGCACCCATGAAGCCGAACAACAGCCACACGATCAGGGTATTGGTGTGCACCATGCGTGCCACGTTGAACGGGATCTCCGGAAACAGGAAATCACCGATAACGTACTGCAGCCCCATGATCAGACCGAACAGGATCTGGGCAACGAACAGGGCAATGGCGGCGATGAAATAGGGTTTCGCAACAGCTTGTGATTGATAGGTCATTGGATCGTCTCCCTGATTAACCCTGGATATTGGG
>DMKK01000244.1:1226-4995 GCA_003454335.1 Gammaproteobacteria bacterium
GCTGTTGCCATAGCGGGTATAGACGTTGCCCAGTTCCGGCGCAAAATAGGCGCCCTCCCCCAGCAGGGTGTGGCAACCGATACAATCGTTTTCCTCCCAGAGCAGCTTGCCCTGGACCACTACTGGCGTAAGAGCGGCACGATTATCGCGTTTTGGCAGAGTATTTATCGTGTCGAAGGTAAGCACCAGAAACAGCAAAAAGAAAAACATGCTGCCACCATAAAAAATGTTACGTGCCATGGACTTGGTGAAGACCTGGGCCATCGGATATCTCCTTGTGGTCAATTAATAGCGCTGGGCAATTAGAATGGATCTGTCATGACATGTACTTGATGTATGTCAAATT
Source organism: Gammaproteobacteria bacterium (assembly GCA_003454335.1). GTDB lineage: Bacteria > Pseudomonadota > Gammaproteobacteria > UBA9214 > UBA9214 > UBA9214. The sequence goes on from DMKK01000244.1 coordinate 1,573, forward strand.
GGCAGAAATTATATCCGATTGTCAGCATATTCGGAAATTGTGATCAATGAATTCTCTGCGGATGCAAAGCCCGGCTGACATCAACCGGGACACCGTTACAGTGTTATCTTTTAAGACAATTAAGGGTAGACTGGCACGCCCTCAAGGCAATCTTACAGGTCAGAATCATTAATGGAAATCTTCTATTTCACCCTCGCTGCAGCCATTCTCTACGTGGCCGCCGACTGGATCCTGAAACGCATGGAAACAGCGGCAGGCAAGCGGTTTGAGAAGCGCAGCCTGATATTTTTTGCCATTCTGATGACGATGGCAGTGACCTCGTTTGCCCTCATTCGCACCCTGACCGGCCAGTAAACCACGCCATTAAAAACCCACCGGCGGACGACCGCCTGCCGATATAAATCGACTCCAGACTCTTCTCTACTTGATCTAGGTCAAGGAATGAGGTGGCTATAATATAGTCTCCTAGCGGCTGTTACTCTGCGACAATTTGTCACGTCCATAATCAATAAGCCCAGGAGGCAACAGAATGGCCAATTCTGAAGATACCAACACATCAGACCCGGGAGATGAACGCATCCCAACCATGCAAAAACTGCTGGACAACCCCTTCCTGCTACTGTTCATAGGCGTTGTCATGCCAACGGTGTTCTATATCATCTGGGGCATCATGGAAATCGTAACCATTCCAATAGCAAAGTAACCTAAGGGAGCATCAAACCAATGGCTATTACTCCTCCCCCCGAGCGAATCTGGTGGAATCTACCTGTCGCACGTTCTGAAATAGTATGGATTATTGTGGCCTTTTTATGGGGCCTGGTCATGTTTTCCGGCATGGTCTACTGGCATCTGGAAGGTGAACAAAACCTCTCCAACGAGGCCTACCGCATCACACCTGAAGCCTACCTGGAAAAGGCAACGGCCATGGTCGAGCAATACCAGGTGCGTGAGGATGCCGGCATGCCCGTCGTGCATCCACCACCAGGCAGCGATGTCTATCTCGTTGCCCGACTCTGGCAATGGTGGCCCATTATCGAATTCGAGAAAGGCCAGTCCTACCGGCTGCATCTGTCATCCATGGACTGGCTGCACGGCTTCTCGTTGCAACCGGTCAACATCAACCTGGAAGTCCACCCGGGTTATGACATGGTCGTCACGATAACTCCGACTGACTCCGGCGAATTCGGGGTGGTATGTAATGAATTCTGCGGGATTGGCCATCATCAGATGATCGGCAAAATCCTCGTAACCGAATAACAGGGAGACTTTCGAGATGTCAACATTCAATCATCGTGTTTGTCCGGCCACCGGACTGCGCATTCACAAATCGGCAGAAAACCTGATCAAGGCCAACGCCTTTGTGGCTATCGTTTTTCTTGCTGTCGGCGGCCTGTTTGGCCTGCTGGTCGCACTCACCCGCTGGCCCGGAGTGCACATCCTCCCGGCCGACTGGTTCTACCTGTCGCTGACCGCTCATGGTCTCGACGTGCTGCTGGTCTGGATTATCTTTTTTGAAATGGCGGTGATGTATTTTGCGTCCGCGGTATTGCTGAATTCAAGGCTGGCCGCACCCCGCTGGGCGTGGACCGCGTTTATTCTCATGCTGGTCGGCGCCGTCATCACCAATGTCGCAGTCTTGCAGGGTAATTCCAGTGTCATGTTCACCTCCTATGTACCGATGCAGGCAGCCCCCAATTTTTATCTGGGACTGATCCTGTTCGCGGTGGGTGCCTTGATCGGCTGCTTTGTATTTTTTGGCACCCTGGTGGTCGCCAGGGATGAAAAGACCTATGAAGGGTCCATTCCGCTGGTGACATTCGGCGCCATGGTCGCTGCCATTATTGCCGTCTTCACAATCGCCTCCGGTGCCATCATCCTGGTCCCGACCTGGCTTTGGTCGCTCGGCCTCATTGGCAACATCGACAGCCTGATGTACAAGACCATCTGGTGGGCCATGGGTCATTCCTCCCAGCAGATCAACGTCGCGGCACATGTCTCGATCTGGTACCTGGTTGCCGCCGTGGTGCTCGGCGCCAAACCCCTGTCGGAGAAAGTCAGCCGCGGCGCCTTCCTGCTGTACATCTTTTTCCTGCAGCTCGCCAGTGCGCATCACCTGCTGGTAGATCCAGGCATCAGCTCTGAATGGAAGATCTTCAATACCAGTTATGCCATGTATCTCGCAGTACTCGGTAGCATGATTCACGGCATGACCGTCCCCGGCTCTATTGAAGCCGCCCAGCGTGCCCGTGGCTTTACCAAGGGCCTGTTCGGCTGGCTCCGCAATGCACCCTGGGGCAATCCGGCCTTCTCGGCCATGTTCATCTCGCTAATCACGTTCGGTTTTCTGGGCGGAATTTCCGGTGTAGTCATGGGCGTCGAGCAGATCAACCTGATCATCCATAACACCATTTATGTACCCGGCCATTTCCATGCAACGGTCGTGCTTGGTACCACGCTGGCCTTTATGGCCGCCACCTACCTGCTGGTACCGCTGATCTTCCAGCGCGAGCTGATCATGAAGAAGATGGCCATGTGGCAACCCTATATATTCGGCCTCGGGGTAACGGGTATCTCGGTGTTCATGATGGGTGCAGGTACACTGGGCGTTCCGCGCCGTCACTGGGACATCTCGGGTGCGGACTCTATTATCAAGTTCGACTTCCCGGGTGCGGCCTACCTGATGATGGGGCTGAACGGTATGTTTGCCATACTGGCAACACTCGGCGGCATCATGTTTGTGCTGATCATCGTCGGCTCCCTGCTGTTTGGCAAGAAGACCGGTGACGAACCACTGAAAGGCCTGACCATGGAAACTGCCACCGAATACGGCAGCATGGAACATCCGAAGATCCCGGGAACCCTGGTGCTGGTTGGCGTGTTCTTCGTTACGTTCATCCTCTACTACTTCGTGAACTGGAAATATCTGGCTGAAGTCTGGCCGCTCCGGTAAATCGACAGAAAGGATGATGTTCCGATGAAGGAAACGCTTGCGCTCGTCTATTCGGTGTTCAAAGTCCGTATCGGGACAGCCATCATGCTGACGGCGCTGGCGGGTGTAGCTGTTGCACCCGGTCCAGCACCGGAAGCCTGGCAAATTGTGGTACTGGCACTGGCCGTGTTGCTGTCTTCGGCCAGTGCCGGCGCCTTCAACATGTTCATGGAGCGCGATATCGACGCCCGCATGAACCGCACCCGCGGCCGTCCATTTGTAACCGGCCAGTTCACCGCCAATGGTTACTGGCTGGCCGGAATCGGGCTATTGCTCGCAACGGCCATTACCGCAGCCGCACTGGCGACCAATGCCACTGCCGCGTTCTACGTGTTCCTCGGGGCGTTTGTCTACGGTGTCGTCTACACCGTCTGGCTGAAACGCCGTACCTGGATGAATATTGTCGTTGGCGGTCTTGCCGGCAGTTTTGCCGT
>DMKK01000244.1:5029-31812 GCA_003454335.1 Gammaproteobacteria bacterium
GTGCTGTTCCTGTGGACGCCCCCCCACTTCTGGAGCCTGGCATTCAAGTACCGGGATGACTATGCAAAGGTAGGAGTGCCGATGTTACCGGTTGTGGTTAATGAACAAACCGCAGCCTATATCATCCTCGGGCACACAGTGCTGCTGGCAGGGCTCTCGCTGCTGCCGGTGATGTATGGTTTGGGATGGATCTATTTTTTGGGCGCTGCAAGCGGCGGCGCCTGGTTTGTATGGACCAGCATCGCGCTGGCGCGTAACCCGTCTCCCGAGACGGCCATGACCAACTTCCACGCCTCGTTGCTGCAACTGAGCCTGCTGTTGATCGCCGCCATTCTGGATGCCTGGCTGATCTAATACTGGTTTAACCTGATATAGATAAAGATAAAGATCTTAGCCACGGAATCCACGGAAGAACACGAAAAGATTTCTTATAAGGCATTTATTTTTCCGTGTTCTTCCGTGGATTCCGTGGCCATTTAATAATCGGGTCCTTTGCTTTAGCCGCATTAACCACCGCGCATTACTATCAAGACGTAGCGTTATATAATTAGAATATTACCTGATATGAAATTTGAGACTTATGATTACCACCAGTAACAAAACACCCGCGTACCTCCTGCTCTTCATGGGCCTGCTCTTCATGGGCAGTGCTGTTGCGGTCGAGGAACATGCACATGAAATGGAGGCAATCACGACGGAACCCATGCAGGATCACGATCCCGCCATGCACCAGCATGAAAAGGGCGCGGACTATAACGAAAAGGCCGCCCTTGCCCTGAGTCAGGCGGCCATGGGACAGACGGTTGGCGATTACGACTTCCTGGACGGCAGTGGCAAACAAATAACGCTGGAATCCATGCGCGGTAAACCGGTGCTGATCAGCCTGATCTACACCAGCTGCTACCATATCTGTCCAACGGTCACGACCAACCTGGAAAAAATCGTCGAGATTGCGCGCGACGCCCTCGGTGATGACAGTTTTTCAGTACTGACCATTGGCTTCGACACCCCGAACGATACCCCGGACCGGATGCGGCTGTTTGCCAAACAGCGCAACATTGACATCAACAACTGGCATTTTGTCAGTGCCAGCGCCGCGACCATGAAAGACCTGGCCCAAGACCTGGGCTTCAGTTATTTCAGTACGGGCAAGGGCTTTGACCATATGATCCAGGCCACGCTGATCGACGCAGAGGGCAAGATCTACCGGCAAATTTACGGCATGGCCCCCGAACCACCCGCCCTGGTGGAACCCCTCAAGGAAATACTCTATGGCAAACAGGTGGCTGCTACACCGATCGAGGGCTGGATAAACAATATAAAGCTGTTTTGCACCGTATACGATCCAGCCACAGGCAGGTATCATTTCGACTACTCCTTATTTATCGCCCTCGGCGTCGGTCTGCTGCTGCTTGGCGGGACCGCCTGGTTTATTGTCAGTGCCTGGCGCAAGTCGCCAGCGCCCGGATCGGTAAAATAAATCCAACCATGGGAATTCGCGACACATGAGCGGCTTGCGTACTGTTGCCAAGGCAGCCTTTGAATCCGTCGAGAATTTTTTCGACCGGGCCTTCGGTCCAGAGTTAAATCCCATGCACCAGCTGGGCGCACTTGGCTGGTTCTTTTACTGGATTGTCATTGTCAGCGGCGTCTATCTGTATATCTTTTTCGACACCGGCATTCACCAGGCCTATGAATCCCTGGAATACATAACCAACGTGCAGTGGTATGCCGCGGGCGTCATGCGCAGCCTGCACCGCTATGCATCTGACGCCCTGATCATCGTCATGATACTGCACCTGGTGCGCGAATTTGTCATGGACCGCTACCGGGGTGCCCGCTGGTTTTCCTGGTTTACCGGGGTGCCCCTGCTGTGGTTCGTATTTGCCTGCGGCATCACCGGCTACTGGATGGTCTGGGACGTACTGGCCCAGTACATTGCCATCACCACCACGGAGTGGCTCGACACCCTGGGCATCTTTGGTGAAACGATTGCCCGGAATTTCCTGAATCCTGACATCCTCAGCGGCCGTTTCTTTACTCTCATGGTGTTCATTCACATTGCCGTGCCGCTGTTCCTGCTGCTGGCCATGTGGATTCACATCCAGCGTCAGAACTATGCCAAGGTAAACCCGCCGAAGGGACTCGCTATTGGTACCCTGGGCATGCTGCTGGTACTGTCATTTATCAAACCGGCTGTCAGCCAGCCCCCGGCAGACCTGAGTATTGTGCCGGCAGTCATCGACCTTGACTGGTTTTACCTGGCGGCCTACCCCTTGCTCGATATCATTCCCGGGCTGACCATGTGGGCAATCGCCGTGGGCGGCTCCCTGTTACTGGCGCTCCTGCCCTGGCTGCCACCCCGTCGCCGCGAGGCAGCAGCCGTGGTTGACCTCGACAACTGCAACGGTTGCGGCCGCTGCGTGGATGACTGCCCGTTTACCGCAGTAATCCTTCAGCAGCGCACGGATGACACCGCTTTTTCGGAAGAGGCCATTGTCAACAGTAGCCTGTGCACCAGTTGCGGCATCTGCGTAGGCGCCTGCCCGACGTCCACCCCCTTCCGGCGCACCTCCGAACTGGTTCCGGGCATCGACCTGCCGGATCAGGGCATGCAGGCCTTGCGTGATGATGTCCTTGCGGCAGCGGCCAAACTGTCCGGAGAGACACGCGTCATTGTTTTCGGCTGCAAGAACGGCCCCGACCTGCAGCGGCTCAACGGACCCGCTGTTGCCGCCATGGAGCTGCAGTGCATTGGTATGCTGCCACCCTCCTTTGTCGATTTTCTCATCACCCGCCATCACGTGGATGGGATCTTCCTGACGGGCTGTACCCTGGGAGACTGTCACAATCGGCTTGGCAACAAGTGGACAGAGCAGCGACTGGCCGGGGAGCGTGACCCCTACCTGCGCGAGCGCGTGCCACGCGAACGCATCGGCAAATTCTGGGCCGGCCTGACCCACAACAAACGCCTGTCACAGGAAGTGGCCGCGTTCCAGGAACGGATCAAGGGACTCCCGCCTTACCATCGTCCGTCTCGCAAGCCGTCCGGTCAACAGCCCGCGGAGAGCAGCTAAAATCATGGCTAGCATCTTTCAATACATCGGTCAGGCAATCGCCTATACACTGTTTGCTGTGTTCGTAGGCTACTTTGCCACCAAACCCGCCTATACCAACTTCCCACCGGACAAGGCACAGATCAAGCTCAGTTTCGGCCATGCCGGCGAACACGCGACCGAATGCCGGCGCCTGACACAAGAGGAGCTGAACCAGTTGGCGCCCAACATGCGCCGTCCACTTGACTGTCCGCGTGGACGGCTGCCGGTACTGATCGAGCTGGAACTGGATGGCGAGCTGCTCTACAGTGAAGCATTACCACCCTCGGGCCTGGCAGGAGACGGCGTCTCTACTGCCTATAAAACATTTGCCGTAGACCCCGGCCAGCACCAGCTGGTTGCCCGGCTGCGCGACAGCAATCGCACCGAAGGTTTTGATTATGAGAAGACGTCCGAGATTACACTGTCACCGCAACAAAACTTTGTAGTTGATTTTCACCCGTCCAGGGACGGGTTCCTGTTTTTGTGAGGCTGTCATGGTACTGATTGAATGGAAAAAGGAGTTCGAGGTAGGCGTACCCGATGTCGATCACGAGCATCAGGAGATCATCGACCTTATCAATAAGCTGCATGACGCCATGCGCGGTGAACATGCAACCATTTCCGTGATGGACTTCCTGGGCGAAATCTACGCGCATGTCTCGGCACACTTTGCGCTTGAAGAAAAAATCATGCGAACCAAAAGGTATGACCAGTATACGGATCATAAGGCAGACCATGAACGACTGCTTGATGAGCTGCGCGACATTATGGATGACTACGAAGAAAACGCCTACTTCAGCGACGAGGAATTTGCCGGCCATGTCGAGCGCTGGTTCACCGAACACTTCAAGACAAAGGATGCACGCTTGCATAAGCACCTTGGGTAACTATTCACCGGTACATCTGTAGGGCCGAATTTACTCGGCCAATTCCGACCGGTCGAATAAATTCGCCTCTGCAGTTATTCCTCTATTCGTGATTTTGCAGGGACGGTTTTTAAATTATTCAGAGCTTCCCTAGTATGTTCTCCGCATCCCCCCGTACCCTGAAGATTCTGGCTGCCCTGCTCTGGTACAGCGGCGCCATCATTCTGCTGACCAAGGGAACCACCCTGCTGCTTGAAGCTGATGCACTGCAACCGGGACGCCACTGGACATGGCTGACCGTCATTCTGGGGCTGTCCATTGGCGTGCTGAAGATAAAATTCATATTCCGCCGGGCTTGTCAGAAGAACCTCACGAGAATATCGCTTCTCAGTGAACCAAAAATATGGCAGTTTTACCGACCCGGATTCCTGTTGTTTCTGGCCGCCATGATTATTATCGGCTCGACCCTGTCCAGGATGGCGCATGGCAACTATCCATTCCTGATAGCCATGGCCGTACTGGATTTCAGTCTTGCCACGGCATTGTTCGGCAGCAGCTACCTGTTCTGGCAACAACAGGCCTTTAAAAAAAGCTGTAGATCAGAAACTCCAATCAACGGAACAGATTCAAAATGAGCATTGATCACTATAGCGATAGCGAAACCACCAACAAACTGGCACTGGAAATGCCGGGTGAACGGATGCGCCGCCTGACCACTGGCTGGTTGTTGCTGGCGCTGGGTTCACTGGTGGTTGGTGGACTGCTGACGATCGTGATCGTCCTGTCCCGCACACCCTATGTGCAGGATATTTTTCCCTGGGTCGACCTGTTCCATACTGCGCTCGTGGTCCATGTTGATTTGACCGTACTGGTCTGGTTCCTGGGCATGGCCGGCGTTATCTGGAGTGTTAACAGTCAAAGCAGCTGCCTCCGCTGCGGTTGGGTAGCGTTATTCCTCTGTGCTACGGGCTCCATCATCATTTCCCTGTCGCCGTTTCTGGGATCGGCCAGCCCCTTGATGATCAACTATATTCCAATCCTGGACGATCCCCTGTTTTTTTCGGGATTAATCATATTCGGGAGCGGCTTTCTCGCGCTGGTACTGCGCGGGCTGTTTTTTTCCCGCCCGATCGGCATGCGTGTCACCGGACAGGGTGCCTTGCGTTTTGGCTTGTTTTCGGCTCTCATTTCCGCGGTGACTGCACTGGGTGCACTGCTTGGTTCCTGGCTTGGCATACCGGCATCAATACAGGGCGAGTATTACTATGAGCTGTTGTTCTGGGGCGGCGGACATACCCTGCAGTTCGTCCATATCCAGCTGATGCTGGTCTGCTGGCTGTGGCTGGCTACCGAGTCCGGAATTGCCTCCAGGCTAACACCGCGAACAGTGTTGTTGCTGTTCGCCTTTGGTCTGATCCCCGTGCTGATGACCCCTGTCGCCTATTTTATGTACGATGTGGGATCGGCAGAACATCAAATCGCGATGACCTGGTTGATGAAGTTCGGAGGTGGTCTGGCGGCACTGCCGATCAGTCTTGTTGTCATTTTCAATCTTGTCAATTCCTTGCAGAGCCCGGCAAGTCCCAGTCCGCAACGATCCGCGCTGTTTTCATCCATAATCCTGTTTGGGGTAGGCGGCATCATCGGTTTCATGATCGAGGGCAGTAACGTCACGGTCCCGGCCCACTACCATGGCTCCATTGTTGCCGTGACGCTGGCGTATATGGGTGTGACCTATCACCTCCTGCCACTGCTCGGGTTCAGACGCCCCACAGGAAAGCTGGTTGTCCTGCAGCCCTGGATCTACGCCAGCGGACAGCTTATGCACGTAATCGGTCTGGCCTGGTCGGGCGGCTACGGCGTACAACGAAAAACCGCCGGAGGCGCCCAGGCCCTGGACGGGATAGAAAAGGTTGCCGGCATGGGATTAATGGGGCTGGGCGGTCTGGTTGCCGTTGTCGGTGGCATCCTGTTTCTGGTGATCGTCTTCAAGGCCATGTGGCCGGAAAAAAAGAACTCCCTGTAGGAGAGCAGCGTCGCCTACAAGGATGTAGGTGAGGGGCGTAAGCAGGACGCGGAAGCTTCCTCGCCGCGATTCGCGCCGGGGACGGAGCTCCTACAATATAAGTTTTACACCGACTGGTTTACCGTAGAAGCCTGCTTAGGCTACGAAGAGATGAAATGCCATCAGGTAGATGATTACGCCGGTGATGGACACGTATAACCAGATCGGCAGTGTCCAGCGTGCAAGGCGCCGGTGGCGGGTGGTATTCCCCCTTATTGCCAGGCCTGCGGTAACCAGAACCAGCGGGAACAATACTGCGGCAAGGATCACATGGGACGCAAGGATCGAAAAATAGACCGGACGGACAGCCCCGACCCCCGCAAACGGAATATTGCCGATTTTTGCATGGTAATAAAGATAAAAGACCATGAAGACAGTGGACACGAGCAACGCGCTCACCATGCAAATACGATGCGCCGCGGTGTTCTTTCGCCGCACAAAAAAATAACCCAGGCTCACCAGCGTTGCAGCCGTGGTATTGAGTATCGCGAGGAACGGCGGAATGACGGGAATGAGTTCCATAAGAATTACGGATTATTACCGATTATCGAGTTCATGAATAGACAACCATCCGCTCTCCCATCATGCTCGCTACGATTACCCAAGTCCGACAGGCCCCTACCCCAGGTAACGGCTGGCCTGTTTAAAAAAGTCGGGCCGCTCGGGCAGTTCACTGCGCAACAACCTTACCGGCAGGACAATCCTGCGCTCACCACTGGCCGAGAACAGCCCAATCAGCTGCAGATCGTTTGCAGGTATACTTGACGATGCATCTGTCTTGATACCCATGGAATTCAGACGCATGTGCACTTCGTCCTGGTAAATCCAGTGCGCGGGCTGCGCCAGGACTTCGGCAAGTTGTTCAAGATTCCGTTCCAGCCCCCCGCTATCCCCACCAAGCTCCAGCAGTTCGGATTCCACTGCATCAATCTTTGCTGCCAGGCCAGCCAGATCCGGCGCCGGTTCTTCGCCATTCGAAAACATGGTTTCGAGGCCCCAGTCGCCAGCCTTCATGGCCTCGAGTTTTTTGTCCAGCAACCGCTGTTCGCGCTGCAGTTCCTGGCGCTTGCCGCGTGCACCCAGGATTTTTTCCAGTGCCAGCTTGAGCAAATAATCGAAAGCACGTTTCTTGAGTTCCAGGCGGGTTTCGGCTTCATTGTCGGCAGGACATGCGAACCGGTGGTTGAAGAAACTGACGGAGACTTGCGCTACATCCCGCCGCACCTTGCCACCCTGTTGCTCCATACCGAGTATATTGCGTTCCTTCCACTCCAGGGTAAGCAGGCCGAAGATTTCATGGGGCGGGAGGCCGGACAGACCTTGCAGGTAATCGCTAATAGTACTGGATCCGCCCAGCATCTCCTGCAGATGATCGTTTGACGCAAAAAAAGCGCGCAACCGAGGGTCGATGCTATAGCCTTGCCGGCTGAGTGGCACGGCTTCCGGCAAACCATCGATGAGCTCCATGACATGCCTTACCGCCAGCTCGACGGGTTCGCGCAGCTGCTTGCGGTAATTGCCGAGCGCGCGCAGGCGCGGGTCTGTGCCCTCCACTGCCCGTTCGGTCGCCTGCTCGATCAGTACCTTGTCCAGTCCGCCGGACTTGCCTGTGTCAGGGGTAAACAGCGAACTCAAAAAATCCAGCATCAGTGTCTGTCTCGTCTTTATTCAGAGGAGATTGAGGTTACCCGAAGCACGGAAGCACTGGCAACAGCAATCAGGGAATCGCTATGCATTCATACGGATTTTCTGCAGCGGGTCAGGAGCAGTTCGCCACCTCCACCTTAATCCGCCTCCATTGCAGCAATACTGGATCGGGTGCCGGCGTATAGCAGTGCCGCATTGATCATCAGGAATGCCAGCCAGCCAAAGTCCAGCAACAATGCCAGCCCGGCAATGCCCGTCAGCGGGCCGTATATGACCGCACCCAGCATGGCCGCAATGGCCACCACGTGGATTCGCAACAACCATAGCGACCGGGCCGGGCTGATAAAACCATGCATATTGGGCAGGCTCCTGATCGCCCTGATATTGGCCGAACAGTGTCGCTGCAGATGAAGAAAGGCAAGAAATGGCACTATCTTCTGCAACATCCCCATGATAATGGAGCAAGCAAACCCGAGGACCATCAACACGCCCGCCAGCAACACCCCCCTTGCAGGGCTCACGACTGAACCGGCAATGTCCGGCAACAGGAAAACCAGCCAGAACAGCAACACCGCAAGGATCAGGCAGGACAATCCCAACTGCCAGAAACGCACAGATACATCCATCAACCTGCGTTTTCTGTGTTGTAACAAACGCAGGCTGAACCCGGCATAAACCAGCACCGCCACACCAATAACGATAACCAGCCCGGCTACCGCCACAGGCGTCTGCAGCAACGCGAGCAGCAGCAACCCCGTAAAGATCACCAGTGGTATAAACCGGGTCAACCTGGACGGGTAGTCGGGTGTGACCTGAAACATCGGTATAACCTGAAAGCTGATACCCATGATCAGGATCAGAACCCAACCGAGCAAAGCCCAGCTGACATGGAGCATTGTCAGGCTCAATGGGGATTCAAGCGGGTAGAGATAAGTCAGGGCACGGTAACAACCCAGGCCGATGGTGACCAGCAAGGCGGCGATTGCCAGCCGCATGGCATGGATACTGTCACCACCGGCGATGTTCGTGACGAGTTTGCTGCCAATGGCAACAATAAATCCGGCCAGGGCCATGGCCAGCAAGACAACGGCAACACCCAGCAGGAAATACTCACGAAACACAAAGCCTGCAGACAGACACAATACAGCGGCAACCATCAACAGATGCACAGCGAACGCAAGCGGAGTGCCGCCAGGGACTCGTTCACCACTGAGTACCGGCAACAACTGGAACAGTGCCCCCAGCATGGTCATCGTCATAAAACCCAGCGTGAGCAGATGCGTCAGCGCTATTAACGCCGGATTCCAGTGGCTCGTCCACAGCTCCGAACCGCTGAACAGCAGCACCATTGCCGCCAGCATGCCGAAGCACGGTGCCGTCAGAAAAAACCGCAAGGGGATATGAATGGGTGGCAAGCTGTCCAGAGTAAGACCGGACATACGCATTACGGGGCACCCCTGAACAAACGACTGATCATGTCCGTGTCCTGTTTATGCCAGATCAGAATATCGTATTTGGCGGTCTCGCCAGGCTGTGCCCGGTATTCAAGCTTGCGCTCATTGCAATAATCAAACAGGGGATAGGGAATCATCCGGTGTGCCATGCGCAGATACTCACCCGGCCGCAGCTCTGCAAGCAGCGACAGCGCCTGCACAAAAGGCATGGGTGCCGCCATCTCACTGGCATCGAGAAATTTTTCATCCAGCATCACGGTTTCTCCGTATTTATCGTGAGCTTCCGTATACCGAAAATTGCTACTCCAGTTGCAGTTTCCCGACATAGTCAGCCGCATTGACAATTGACTCGTCCATCATCGGGTAAAGAATCTGCTCTTCCTTTATATTGTGCTGCTGTATCAGCAGCATCAGCGTCTCGGCAAGTCCGAGAAACACCTGCTGATCCCGGGCTGCAAGTGCAGTGTGTATCTGTTCCACCAGGATGCGTATTTGATCATGCTCCATGCGCATCATCTGTGTCGGCCCTGCCGGTCCGTTGACCTCTTCAAACGCGGGGAACAGCAACTTTTCCTCAAGCACGGTAATATGCTGATCCAGTACTCTGGAAAACTTGCGCCACGCATCTTTCGCACCGGGCCAGTCCGCATCGGCAACAGCCGCCTCGGCACTGGCGAAATACCTGTCGCAGGTACGGTGACCTGCCGTCATCACTTCATCAATAGTTGTCATTTGGCTCTCTTTTGTCATAACGCACTCTGACAAACCCCCGGTGCACTCACATTGACCTGTGTTAAACAGTATTTCTACGGACTACAGATGCAGTTTTCTGCCAGATTGCGTAAGCTGTGGCCATGAGCACAAACAAGATCATGCCCGATGAGCTGCGCCGACATCCCCTGTTTGGAGGACTGGATAATGACCAGCTCGCACAACTGATGGAAACCGCGCGGGTTATCCAGCTTGATGAGGGCCAGCAACTGTTTCAGTGCCAGCAGGAGGCCAGACAGTTTTTCATGGTACGCAGTGGCACCATCCGACTGTTCCTGTCGGCACCGGACGGTGCTGAAAAGGTGATCCACCTGATCGCTGCCGGTGAAACCTTTGCCGAGGCCATCACCTTTATGGAGGGCCAGATCTATCCCGTCAACGCCAGCGCCCTGGATGCCTGTGAGGTACTGGCCTTTTCCAACAAGGCCTACCGCACCATCTTGCACAGTTCAACCGACACCTGCTTCAGGCTGATGGCAGACATGAGCAAGTGGCTAAAGCGACAGATCACCGACATCGATGCGCTGACACTGCAAAACGCCACACTGCGCTTTACCAACTACCTGCTCCACCAGGTGCCGGCAGGTACCGAACACGAAGTTGCCATCACGCTCGGTGCGCCCAAGAATGTCATTGCTTCACGCCTCTCCATCCAGCCCGAATCCTTCTCCCGCATCCTGCGCAACCTGCAGAGCGAGGGGCATATCACGGTTGACGGTAACGTGATTTATATCAAGGACATCAATACCCTGGGTCAATAAACCGGTAACACAGGCGTTTATTTGATATGGATCAAAGACAATCAGGGCGGCTGCACTTATAAGTGTCAAATGAACACGCCTATTGTCCGGCAACCACCCGGCTGCCAGCATCCTGACTGGAAAGACCACTGGGAAAGCATCTATGCAGAGAAAAATCCTGCCGAGGTCAGCTGGTACCAGTCACACCCGCAACATTCACTCTCCCTGATTGGTGATACCGGCATAGGTACCACGGCCAGCATTATCGATGTGGGTGGCGGAGCCTCCACCCTGGTCGATCACCTGCTGATGGAAGGCTACCGTGACATCACAGTACTCGACATTGCCCGCTCGGCCATCGAACAGGCCGAGAATCGGCTGGGCGACCGGAGCCAGCAGGTGACCTGGGTCGAGAGCGACGTCACCAGCTACGCACCCGGGCAGACTTTTGACATCTGGCATGACCGCGCGGTATTCCATTTCCTGACCCTTGAGCACGACCGGGAGTGCTACCTGAAAACACTGAACAAGGCCCTGAAACCGGGTGGCCATGTCATCATCGCCACTTTCTCAGACAGCGGTCCCAACCAGTGCAGCGGTCTGGATGTTGTGCGTTACAGCCCCGAGGCACTCAGTCAGGCGCTGGGGCCAACATTACGCCTGGCCGAGATACTCACAGAAAATCACCACCCCCCCAGTGGCGGCCTGCAGCAGTTTGTCTATTGCAGATTCAGCCGTAACGCCTGAACCTGTAAACGACAATCACAAAGGCATCCAATGAATCTTCTGAATATTGTCTCCGTGGCAGCAATGCTCCTGCTTGGCCTGCTGCTGGTTATCTTTATGGTGCTGCTGTCGGTGGCTATTGTTTTTAACACCCGCACCGGCATGAAGTACCGACAGGGACTGGCGAAGCAACTTGACCGGCTCCGGCTCGGCAAAATGCTCACGGCACTGGGCATTGATACGGACAGCTACCTGTCCATTGAACGCGCAACCGACATACGGAAACAAATGGAGCGCTGTACTGCCTGCACCAATACCGGGGAATGTGACTCACGGCTGGCCGAAGGGGCCGTGGATGCGGACAGTATCGACTACTGCAACAATGAGGCGTCGCTGCAGAAATTCGCCGAACGACTCAAAGACCAGGAGCCTGTCGAACTCAGGCAATCGTAGCGCATGCGAGTACAGACTGCCCTGCGGTCAAGTGCAGACGCCGGAAAACCCATTCACAATACGCGGCATTCGCGACTTCTTTCTTAAGAAAACCTTAAGCTTTCATTGATAGCATCTGCGATGACGGCCTTCATTAATTCATTGGCCGTTGTCTTTAGCGGAGACTTTCGAGTCACCGAGCGGCGGTTCCCTTCCCACTCCCATTCGGGGCCGCCGTTTTTTTTATGGTGTTATGAACTTCCCCTGGCCGGTCCTTTAACTGCAACTGACCGGCACCCCCCCCCATTAAAACGGCGACCTGAAAGCCGCCGACATGTTTTAAATCTTTTAAGCCTTGTTTAAAGCTTCGTCAATCCTGACCGCCGCCATTATTTATCATAGTCCATGCAGACCTTGTGCTCAGCGGGCCATTCGGATCCATACTGCAAAGAACGCTTTCATGAGCATCCTTGTCTGTAAAAAATTCAATATGGACCGTTTCGCCAGGTGGAACTACTACCTCACTCAATACACTGTTAGTGCCAGTCACAATACCTTCGGAATCATAGTTCCAGACAACCAGTTTATTAGGTGCAACAGTAGCCCGGGAATTGTTTGTAAAAAGGCAATCAGTCGTCCCCGAAGGGGCGGTCTTAACGTTACATCGCTTGATTGTATGTTTCTCACAATGATACAAATTCTCTGGGCCACTGCTACCAAATTGAGTTCCAATGTATGGAAGTGCGAGGGTAGCCAATACTGCAACGGCGGCAACGCTTATAATAGCTCCGGTCAGGTTTGATGTGGTATTTTCTGATCCACCCCACATTTTGTGGCCTCCCTGGTCACTTGTCTATGTCACTTATTGTAAAAAATATCACCCAAGAAACTCCCAAACTATCAAAGCCGCAATAAAGTAGATATAAGGGGAACCCCTTAGGCCGCAACTCAAACCGGGTATTACAGTGGACGGGCAGGACAGAACAGGGAAGTTAAGGTATCACGACAGCCTTCACAAAAAACGCCTGAAAAAAATACTTCATAAATATATTTCTACATGTTGTGATATATATCTTTTTAATTTCTATATATTGTGATATATACATTTTCAGCGCATGTATGCGCTGCCAATAAATGACCGATGCCGACTGGCGAGAGTCAGCTGGTAAATGGATGCAATACGATCAGACTCAAAACTATCTTTCAGGGGGATAAGCATGAAAATCATCAGGATACTGGTCTTGCCGCTCTTACTGACAATGCATGGGCTGGCGTCGGGCGGAATCAATACGGGACATACAGCCTATAAACAGGGCGATTATGATACTGCACTGCGGGAATGGCGACCGCTAGCCGAACAGGGCAATGCCGGGGCACAACTTAACCTCGGCTTCATGTACGACAATGGCTTTGGTGTCTCGCAGAACTATAATGAGGCGATAAAATGGTATCGCAAAGCGGCTGAACAGGGTAATGACCGCGCCCAATACAACCTCGGACTTATGTACGACAGTGGCGACGGTGTCCAGCAGGACTACGTACAGGCATATATGTGGTACAACATCGTTGCTGTAGACAGTGGCGACGGCGAGGCGATAGCAATCAGTTATCGTGACTATGTGGCCCGGGAAATGACCCCCGACCAGGTTGCCAGGGCAGAGAAACTCTCCAGAGAATGGCGAGGCAAGCATCCTTAGCGGCTATGACGACCAGAATTATTTTACTGACACTGTTACCCCAGCTTAAGCAGTCCTGTCGCTGACCGCCGCGCAAGAAACGAGAAGCAGGGACACTCATAACCACCCTTCGGGGTGGTTTTTTTATTTCCGGCATCCCGACGCAGAACCTCTGACTGGCACTGATAGTAAGTATATTCCCTTATGCCAAAATATCTTATACACAACCCTTTACCAGAATTTTTTCTATCTTGTCAAACCATCCGACAGCAGCAAATCACAATCTTCTAATAACCTTAACTTACTGAATTACATTAGTATAATAATGAAAATCAGATTCAATCAATTTACCCCTAACATTGAACAAATACAGGCCTAATGCACTTTACAACAAATAATCCACAGAGTTATCCACAACCTTTGTGGACAACTCGTTCCAGCACCGTAGCGTATTCATTTAACCCGAAAATATTCAGGTTTAACCTATGAGCTCTTGTAGTGAAACGAATGTACAGGCGGAACTGATAGCCCTGTATACAAAGCTGGCAAAACAGCCGGATTCCGACCTGGGCTGGAGCAAAGGCAAAGCCAATGCGCGGCAGTTAGGTTACTCCGGCATATGGCTGGACAGACTGCCAGACGTGGTGTGGGAATCATCTGCCGCAGTTGGCAACCCGTTCAAGCTCGGTGAAATAAACCCGGGACAGACGGTGCTTGATGTCGGCTGTGGAGCAGGTGCAGACGCCTGTGTCGCCGCTTTACATGTGGGTAGCACGGGCAAGGTTATTGGTATTGATTGCACCCCGGCAATGATTGACAAGGCACGTAACAACGCCCGGCATGCGGCACTGAATAACATTGAGTTTCATGAGGCAGACATTAGTAATCTGCCCGTTGCTGATAACTCGGTTGACGTTGTTATCTCTAACGGTGCAATTAATCTTTCAGAAAATAAAGACAAGGTATTTCAGGAACTGTTTCGCGTCCTGACACCCGGGGGGCACCTGCAGATCGCTGACATGGTTCGTGAATCAGACGTCTGCAGCAACCCTGAACTGGATGAAGAATCATGGGCTGACTGCGTTCAGGGGACATTAGTGGCCGACAAGCTACTGGAAGTCATCACCAACGCCGGATTTGCAGATGCGGTTCTCGTGGAACTAACCGGATACAAAACATCCAAAAATACGAATGGTGCTCTCATGCATGCATTACGCCCCTGAATCAGAACGTCTGTGGGATTTGGCCAAGGCAGCTGGACCAGACCGGCTGACTGCGTCACCTTACAGCGACAAAATGTTTCTGCTCCAATCAGCCAGATAACTCACCAGCAGGGTTAACCGTCGGGTAACGACGACAGATCAAACAGTCCCGTCCCACTGGAGGACGAATTCAAATCCCGCTATCACTCCAAACTGCATGATTTTCTCCGCCTTATGCAGAAAGGCACAGGTTTTGCTTCTGGTTTTCTCTCATGTTGCCAGGATGATAACGAGTCATGAATGCAGTTCTTTTTTCAACAGCAAGGAAACCGATCAACAGACAACTCTGCAGCGGTATCGGCGGGACCGGCAATCAGAAGGACCCAAGTACCGCGCCAGACCCGTCCTGCAATTTGGCCCGAACATCCGGCCCGACCGGTCTGACCAGATGGGACCGCATCACCAGCCGCACTCAAAAACGTTACGAGCAGTGCGAACCAGCCAACTTTTCCTGCAAATCTGTGACGAATGCCTGTATCCAGCGTGTTTCCGTTCACAGATATCTTGTGGCCAGCCACCTAGGATAGAACCATCGAAACAGCAGGAAGTAACGGAGACAGACATGCACAAGTTGATTATTGTACTGATGGCGATTTTCTTCCTGGGTGACCCCAGCCTGCAGACACTGGCCTGGCTTGGCGAAATAAAGGTATATATGGTGGCTGCTGCTATCGCACTGGTTTCCATACCCTTTGTGATATCTCAACTTGACGGATGACCCGGCACGGCAGCAGCCCGACACTGCCCGTGTAAAACCCCTGCGGCGACCTTCGGGTCGTCGTTTTTATTTTCATGAACAACGCCTCCCGATGATTGATCATTGATTTGAAAACTCTGCTGTTTATCCACCCCGCCTTAAGCCTGCCTTAAGAAAACCCCTGTAGTCTGTTTCCTTGCCTGTATCGCAGGCCGTACAAAGCCGTCTGCCATTTAACCTACTCGAATGGAGCATTAAATGACAAAAACAACCGATCAATACAATGGCATCAGCATAGCCCGCACAGCCGTGGCCCGGACATCAAAGAACCCGGTAATGTTGCAGGCAAACCCACACACCTCGCCATGCATTCATCTGCAGCGCCACCAGTGACATGGACGGCCTGAACAAACTGATGAGTGGATTGCGGATATTGATGTCTGCCGCGACGCTCTATAAACAGGGCGGTATCGCCGGTACCGGGCTATTGAGCGAATAAAATCATGGTTTCCTGCTGGCGCAGGCAGTGCGCGCCGTCACCAGGCAACAAACTACCTATGGTATTCGCGTCTGCGGATGTCATAGCCATCAAGATGCTACTCATATAAACCCCGGTCTGCAGCGGCTATAATCATAGTCACAACAGCACACCGGGTTACAGCAACAGCAGATGGGTATCTACCACAAGCACGTCCTTCCCAGGATAACGCACTTTCTGTGCGGCCTGAAACCGGCCATGAAACAACGCGCAACAGTGGTACCACTGGCCACCGGCCGGGTACTGGAAATCGGTATCGGCACAGGGCTCAACCTGCCTTTCTATTCACCGGACAAAGTAAAACATCTCTGGGGGCTGGATCCCTCCAGAGAGATGTGGAATCTGGCGAAAGATAACCGCGAACCCGTTGACTTCGGCATGGAATTCATCCAGGCATCCGCATGCGACATACCACTGGCAAACAACAGCGCGGACACCGTACTGATCACCTATGCCCTCTGCAGTATTCCTGAAGTCGCCCTGGCCCTGGAAGAGACTCGCCGGGTACTCAAACGTGACGGACAATTGATATTCTGCGAGCATGGTGCTGCGCCCGACCACAGTGTGCGTCGCCGGCAGGACCGGATGAACCCGCTCTGGACCCGGCTGGGCGGTGGTTGCAACCTGAACCGGGAGATACCGTTGCTGCTGGAACAGGGTGGCTTCCGTATCAACCAGCTGGACACCAGGTACATCCCGGGATGGAAGCCGGCCTGTTTCAATTACCGGGGTACCGCCAGAACGTATTGATAGCTTGACTCGCTCCCTCGAGGAAACCTTGGAATCACTTGCTCTTTACCACAAAAAACGGCTTCCCATAAAACATGGGAAGCCGGTACGGGGTAAAAATATAGTCGGTGTGACTGACTACTTGCGTTTTCCTTTTCTGACAGTGATGGTGATGGAGCCAGTGGCCTGCATGCCCATATCGTCAGTGACAGTCAGAGTTACCGGATAGGTGCCAGGAGTGGCAAATGTATGCTCCAGCGGACCTGGATCAGTACTGAAACTTCCATCCATAAAATCCCAGGCATGATCAGTAATGGTTCCATCGGGATCATAGGAACCTGATGAAAAGCTCACCCTCAGAGGTGCCTTGCCTGAAGTCACATCTGCACTAACAACAGCCACAGGCACCTGGTTTTGTACAGGTGGCGATGCTGATATCGTGCCAGTACTCAGGACAAATCCATGCGACGCGCCATTCAGTGTACCAGTACCAACAATATCACCATAATCATTAATAGCAGTGGCAGACGTCAGAACCCAACCCTCAGCTAACATCGTTTCATGAAGGTCGGTTATTGCACCCGCGCCGTCCCAGATAACAGCATGATTTCCAGCAGCGGATTCAGAGTAACCGACGACCTCGTTGTGCTCATTAATATCAGAAGCGTGACTGTGTAAACCTCCTTCCAGAACCGGCAGAACAGTCAAATTGTCTGTGGGCGCACTGTAGTCATAAACAAACGCACGCGAATAAATAACGGGGGTTACCCTTGTATTGTTTGCGGTAGTGCCGGCAATCATATTGTTGTCATTGATATCAACAGCACGCCCTCCGTAGGTAGGCAGATAAACGACATCGGCAAGATCATTCACGGTTACATTTGGGTCAATCAAAATGGCTGCTGACCCCGCCAATCCGTAACGATATTTATAACCAACCGTATAACCCCCGGTATTAATACCGTTCAGGATAAACCTGTCCGCATAGACATCTTCACGTGTTCCGCGTGGGTATAACTGCGCAATATCGTAGACATCCCACTTGTTGCCATTAAATATGGCGGGATTGTAAGGCAGTGATCTTGGCTGAAGCCGGTTTATTCCCACTTCATATCCTGCTACCTCACCCGCCTGGTTAATCCCGAAAGCACCGTGGTCACTCCATTGACGAGCACCAATAAAAGCACCGTCAATCGTACTACCGGCAACCAGCCCGGCATCATTCACTGCATTGGCACTGGTTCCACCCTTGATAAGCTCAATGCCGCTGCCTGAAGACCAGCCAAATGCAGTGGCTGGATACTGATCCGTATTACTGGAACCAACAACGACACCCATATTATTAATGGCCCTGGGCTCCACATTTGCACCAAGATCGATCAACTCGTATGCCAGCGCCGGTGAATTCGCCATTACGCCCAAAAGCGCCGCAGGAAGTAAAAATTTGAAAAAGCCGTATCGGATATACCTGTTCATCATTATTACCCTTAAGTAAAAAGAAACTATAAGCGGCATACGATAGCGAGCCCACCTTAAGGCAAGATTAACAGATGGGATAAAAGACAGATCGTGGTCTATACTTACCAGACAGAGAGGCCAGCTACGGACGATAGTGTGGCCCTGAGCGAGTTCCACCGTGTGAACATCTAAAAGCAAAAAAGCAAACAACCATGAAAAAGACACCCGATATCCCAGGTATCCCCGGCATCACAGCAGGTCAATTCAATCAGGATACCCTTCAAGAAGAATCAACCGCAGCCCCCGGGGTGGTCATATTGGAAATGAAGCCCGAGAGACGCTACTTCGGTGAACATACCAGGCGAATGGCAGAACTGAAAAAGAGGGCGGCACTTCAGGAAAAAGTCATTACCAGGATACTGGAAAGAAGTGTTGAGAAACCTGCCCACCCCAAAAAACCACAACTAAAAGTTATCAAGTAGCACAAAACCTCACAGGAGAACATGATGCCCGATCAGGAAAAAACCCTGTATGAACGCCTTGGTGGCTACGATGCGATTGCCGCAGTAGCAGGCAACCTGCTGCCACGACTGGAGAACGACGCACAACTCGGACGTTTCTGGGCAAACCGGGGGGATGACGGCATTGCGCGCGAAAAACAGTTACTGATCGATTACCTGTGTAGCAGCGCAGGCGGACCAATGCTGTATACCGGACGCGACATGCTGACCTCGCACAGGGGCATGGGCATCACCGAAAGTGACTGGCAGATATTTATCGAGCATATAAAGGCAACGCTGGCCGAATTCCAGGTGCCACAACAGGAGCAGGATGACGTGCTTGCCTTTATCGACAGCACCAGGGCCGATATTGTCGGCGTATAGCGCTTTTCCCGGCACGGGCATGCATCCAATGGGTATCTAAGGATCAGTTTGTTATAATAACGACCAGACTCGTTCGCGCCACGGGCCAATAAATAACAACACTCGAGGAGCCCATACTATGCGTATAGCCATACTTGAGCGGCCTATAGCACTACTATGTTCCCTGTCAGCAGCCATGCTGCTGTCGACAACCGCCTGGTCAGCAATCACGACCATTAATCCCGGCCAGGACAACACTATGGCTGAGGAACTCCCGGATAACAGCTCCGGGGAGTGCGATTCCATCTTCTCGGGAAACACGGATAACGGTATTGGCACTGCCCGGCGTGCATTGATGCAATTCGATCTCTCCAGCATCCCTGCCGGCTCTACCATCAACAGTGTCACCCTGGAGATGAATGTAACCCGTGGCAGTAACCACGTCGATTCGACCTTCACCCTGCACCGGGTCACTATGGCCTGGGGAGAAGGCGCGAATACCTGCGGCCCCCGCGGCGGTGGCCAGGGTGAGGCCGCGGTGAATGGAGCCGCCACCTGGAACAATGCAGAAACAGGTATCAATACCTGGAGCAATCCAGGCGGTGACTACAACGGCACTGCCAGCGGCAGCACGCTGGTCAACAGCACGACCCCGGTCTGGAGCAGCACCATCGACATGGTCAGCGATGTCCAGGGCTGGCTGGATGGCACTATTAACAATTATGGCTGGATACTGATCGGTGACGAGACCATCAAGACCACCGCCCGGCGCTTCGACAGTAGCGAAGGTGGAAGCCCTCCGGCACTGCTGGTGGACTTTACTCCGGTCGGACCGGTCGAGGCCTGCTGCGAGACAGACGGCTCCTGTTCCCTGGCGGTCCAGGGCCAGTGTTCGGATACACCTCTGCCGGGCATCAACAGCTGTGAACCCAACCAGTGTCCGCAGCCGACCGGCGCCTGCTGCAACCTGGACGAGACCTGCTCGGATAACGTCGACCGCCTCCTCTGTGAGGATAATGGCGGCAGCTTCCAGGACGAAAACAGCAGCTGCGGCCAGGGCAACGTCGACTGCGGCCTGACCCCATTTGTCGAGGCGCTGCCCATCCCATCGATCCTGCAGCCAACCGGCACCAGCCCTGATGGTTACCCTCAATATACCATCGCAGTGCAGGAAGCGACCCAGAGCGTGCACCCCGAGCTGCCGAACACCAACCTGTGGACCTACAATGGCGCCTGGCCTGCCTCAACCATCGTGGCCACCCAGGGCCAGCCCATTGAAGTCATCTACCAGAACAACCTGTCTGCCGGTGGTGGCGGCAATCGCGGCAACACCCTGCTGGAAGTAGACACTTGTTCGCACGGCCCGAACGACTGGGGAGACTCCAAGCGTATTGTTACGCATTTACACGGTGCCCATGTGCCAGCCCGTGTTGATGGCCAGCCGGAGTACACCATCCTGCCAGGTGAAATCGACACGTATGTATACCCCAATACCCAGGAGGCCGGTACGGTCTGGTACCACGATCATGCACTGGGCATCACCCGTCTGAATGTCTACGGTGGCATGGCCGGGTTCTATCTCATTGCCGATGCCGAAGACACCCTGGCTTCGAACAACGCCTTCGGCCTGCCCAGCGGCCAGTACGAGATAGGCATGGCCATCCAGGATCGCACCTTCAACGAGGACGGTTCGCTGTTCTACAACGCCCAGTTGGAGGACGCCTTCAAGGGTGACAAGCTGCTGGTCAATGGCAAGGTGTGGCCGTTCCTCATGGTCGACCAGGGCAAGTATCGTTTCCGGATACTGAATGGTTCACAGTCCCGCGACTACAGCCTGCGACTGGAGAACATCACTGATCCGGGTAATGATCCGAGCTTCACGCTGGTCGGTACCGACCTCGGCCTGGTCAGCGCGCCAATCGATCTTGGTAACAATTACGGTATCCAGGCTCCTGCCGAACGCATGGACATCGTGATCGACTTCGAGGGCTTCCCTACCGGTACCGAGATCATCCTGCGCAACGACGAACTAACCCCGCCGCTGCTGCCTAATGTGATGAAGTTTGTCGTAACGGGCAACACTGGCTACACCGGGAGCATATCACCAACCCTGCGCACGGTGGATCCGCTGCAGGAGAGCTCCGCCGACGTCACCCGATACTTCCGCCTCGCAAAGGTTACTGCACCCTGTTCGAACGATCCGGGCCGCACCGTCAACGAGTGGCTGGTCGAATCGCTGGACGGGCCGGGTGGCAACGTGATTGGCGCACACTGGGATGACCTGTCCGAATTCCCGATTCTTGGTAACCGCGAGGTGTGGGAGTTCGAAAACCCGACAAACTCCATGCACCCGATGCATGTCCACCTGGTGCGCTTTCAGATACTGAGCAAGACGGACCTCAATACGGGCCAGCCAATCCCGCTGGAGCCCTGGGAGGTCAACACCTGGAAGGATATCGTACGCATTCCGGCCAATGCCTCGGCGCGCATCATCATGGACTTCGAGGACTACCCCGGGCGCTTCCCGCAGCACTGTCATATCCTCGATCATGAAGACCACGAGATGATGCGGCAGTTCCAGACCCGCTATGATCCAGCCATATGCGACAATAATGGTAGCTGTGATCCGGGCGAGGACTGTCAAAGCTGTCCGAACGACTGCGTGCAGGTTAGTGGTGCCCTGTGCGGTAACGGACTGTGTGAAGGCGGTGATGGCGAAAACTTTACTACCTGTCCGGCAGATTGCGCCGGCAAGCAGACTGGTTCGGCATCCAAGCAATTCAGCTGTGGATTTGACGACGGACAGGTCACCAACCCGATCGGATGTGGCGTCGATGTTAACGATGATCGCTGTATCGACGCAGGCAACAGTCTGTTCTGCCGTGTGACTGGACGCCTGTCGGCCTGCTGTGGTGACAAACTCTGCGAGGGTGCGGAGGACATCTCAAGCTGCAAGAACGACTGTGATCCCAATGTCTGCACGCCAACGGAACCGGGCGTGGAATACAGCTGTAGTGACGGCGAGGACAACAATTGCGACGGCCTGATCGACACGGCCGACCCGGACTGCCTGGACTCGGATGGCGACGGGCTGACCAATGCCTACGAGATCAATATTTCCGGGACCAACCCCACCAATATCGACAGCGATGGCGATGGACTGGTCGATGGTAATGATGGCGTAGTGCTCGCCGGAACGGGTGACGTGGATGCCAACGGCGATGGTTTTGTCGATGGTGAGCAGACTGAGGGCACAGATCCGACTAAAGCGGACACCGACGGTGATCTGCTCAACGACGGACTGGAGGTTGCCAACGGTTCCAATCCGCTTAACCCGCTCAGCTGGCCAATCCTGGCTGACGGGGATTGCGCACCCTACGACGCACCAAACGCTCAGCTGGATGGAGGCGATCTGGTGGTCGCAATGCGGCTGGCACTGGGGCTGGAAACGACCCGGACACTGGAACTGGCACACTGTGACCTTGGCATACCCAACGGCGTTATCAATGCCGCTGACGTCCTCTTGCTGATACAGATGTTACAGTCGCCATAGGGAAGGCCTGCAGAACTGTAGTGTGACCTCACGGCCAACGAAACCTATTGCCAACCGATCACACTGTAGCCTTTATCGGACAGACATTTGTTGACGAATTTTATAAACAGCGGAGACTGCTCTGTTGACTGTATACCGCCGCGCACTGCCCCCGTGGCGGCACCTGCGGCTGCACCGGCCAATGCACGATTGCCAACATCACTGCTGCCACGTACCGCACCATATACCCCGGTCGATACTCCGCCGATGGCAGCACCACTGGCAGCCTTGCGCCCGACCTCCCCGTCCTTCGTCACATTAACACCCGAGGTACGTGCCAGCCGCATGCACGCATCAATGTCCTGCTGCGAAACAGGTCCGCCAACCCGGTTCAGATGTTGATTGGGATACAGAACCGGGCGCTTTGGAGAGCTCGAACAGCCGGCAACACTTGCTGTTACAAGCACTGCAAACAACACGGCGAGCAGCGCCGCAGAATGCTTCCCTGATTGTCTTACTGCGCCAGCAGGCATAATATTTTCCTGTGATTACGGGGAGCGGGACCCGGTTATCCTACCTGTGCAACAATAGCCCTGTGAAGACCCGATTCAAACAATCACTGTTTATCACCGTTGCATTCGTCGCCCTGTTATTTGGTATTGAACTGCTTGATCGCAGTCTGAACCTGCAACTCCACCGCTTCGGGGTCTACCCGCTGGATCCGGTTGGTCTGCGAGGGATACTGTTTGCGCCCCTGATACACGGCACCTGGTACCACCTGCTATCCAACAGTTTTGCACTGCTGATTCTTGGCACCGCGCTACTATACGGCTACCCGCGTGCCGCAAAACCCGTGCTGGCACTTGTCTATATTGGCTCCGGCATCGGTGTCTGGCTGTTCGCCCGGCACAGCTATCATTTCGGTGCCAGCGGTCTGACGCATGGCATGATGTTTTTTATTTTCACCACCGGCATCCTGCGCCGGGACAAATTGTCTGTTGCCCTGTCCCTGATTGTGTTTTTACTGTACGGCAACATGGTATGGAGTATCTTTCCGCAGGAACCGGGCATCTCCTATGAAAGTCATTTCTTCGGTGCCGTCACCGGGATACTGGCGGCGTTCCTGCTCCGTGACCGTGACCCGGCGCTCCCGGTAAAGACCTATGACTGGGAAGATGAAGAGACTGACAGCGAGGCTGATGATCCACTTAAGGAACGGCAGGATTAACCGAACTGACCATCCGTACGGGGCTGGAACAACATGGGCAGAAACGCCCACAGGAACAGGGAAAAGGCAAGCACCCACAACACCTGTGACACACCGACCCAGAGTACGTAGTGTGCCGCATCGAACCATGGCAACGCTACCCGGATCACGCTGCCAATAGCCAGCAACCCAAACATCCACGCCACCGCAGCCGGTGGCTCGAGGATATTCCTGCCGGTATGCCCGAGCGTCACGCGCGCCATCATACCAATGGTGAACAGACCAACGCCGCCATAGGTAAAGGCATGCAGGGGCAGAAACGGCGAAATACCGAGCACATACACGGCCACCTTGAGGGCAAAGCCGATCGCCACGGCCACATAGGCCAGGTACAACACCCACAGCAGCGGCTTCCCCCAGATACCCGCCGCATACCAGTTCGCGAGGCGGATGACATGCAATACACACAGGGCGCCCGCCAGCGATGCCACTAACAGGGAATCAGGCTCAACAATGTCAGCAATCCAGAAGGCAAGAAACAGGAACAGGCTGGCCCCATCCAGCCAGGCACTATTAGTCAGCTTAACTGGCTGATCGACACCGCGTTCAATGAAGAATGGCAACACCCGGCGCGACATAACAAAGATCAGTGCCAGAATCAGATACACGCCCGAGTACAGGCCGGCCTGTACACCCCAGGGATAAATTTCC
Source organism: Gammaproteobacteria bacterium (assembly GCA_003454335.1). GTDB lineage: Bacteria > Pseudomonadota > Gammaproteobacteria > UBA9214 > UBA9214 > UBA9214. The sequence continues at coordinate 29,502 of DMKK01000244.1, forward strand.
AGCACACCGGCATAAAACAGCAGATTGGCAAGCGTCAGTAACAAAACCTTTGAAACAACACCAATCTGCTTGAACTGTCGCACCTTGAAGACGGGCCAGGCAAGCGCAAGTACCAGCAAGATATTGAACAGGCCATCAGCAAGGGCAGCCCATGCCAACAGGCCGGTACCCCCGACAAGCAACAACAGGCGTGCAGTGAACCAGAGCAGAAACAGCAGCAACAGGGGTAACCCATACAGTGTCTGTACGCCGGTCCAGTTCTTTACGGCCGTCAACAGAAACCCGGCAATTACAGCCAGGCCATAACCGTAAATCATCTCGTGGGCATGCCAGGTTGTTGCTGGCAAGCCGACCTGCGGCCATTGCCAGCCAAATATATATATACCCATCCACACCAGCACGGAAAGCACCGCAAAGACTGCGGCGCCCGCAAAGAACGGACGAAACCCCAGATTCAGGATGGCAATGCCGGTGTGCCGGGCAGGCTGATCGATATTAATCATGTGGAATATTGGCTGAAAAGATGGCTATGGATGCAGAACAAAATCAAGCTGAGTGCCAGTATTATTTATTTAATGGCCACGAAATCCGTGGATTCCGTGGCAATAATATCTGTCTATATCAGCTTAAAAGAATACTAGTAACGCCCGTGTTCCCTGGCAATGTAATTGGTCAATTCCACCTGCTGTACATTCATATTCCGCAAGATACGGTGCACGGTACGGATAATGGCACGCATGACCTTGTAGACCAGGTCCGGATCTTTATCCAGCAGACTCTCGAAACTGGTGCGGTCCAGCCGCAACAGTTCACAGTTGCCCATGGCACGCAGGCCGGCAGAATGTTCCACACCGTCAATAAATCCCAGTTCGCCGAGTATGTCGCCTTCCCTGATGATCTGCAGACCAACGTATTCACCCTTACCCGTGTGCGTAACCACCTCCATATGGCCTTTCGCCAAAACATGTAGCGCCTCATCCTTTTGCCCTTCCTCGAGCAGAAAGGCCCGGTCCTTGATACCACAGGCGGTCATAACACTTGCCAGCAACTCACACTGCGCATCGCTGAGTTCATCGCCCAGGGGCGAGGCCTTGATGGCATCTATGCTGACAGCTATATCGGTGCATGCATTGTCGTTCATAATGGATTCCTCGCAGACACAGGCCTGCTTATGATGTTGTCGCTGAATGTGGCTTGCGGATCGCAACCACCTGCCGCAGCATGAGACCGAGTATCAGCAACAGCCCGGTAGCGAAAAACAGGCCAGCCATATAGCCTGCGGCCGTGGCCGGTACCGGCATTTCCAGCATGTGGACAACGCCATGATAAACCGCAAACCCGCCAAAGAAAATATAGGCAACATACCGTGGCGCCGCAATGCTTGCAGCAACAAAGGCCACCGTCAGCAACACGATCAGGATGGTCGATAACTGCAGTTGCGGATATAGCAAACAGCAGTAACCCAGCAGGATACCCCCCAGAAACAACGCCAGAAAATACATCACGTCCGGCACCCCGTGATCACCGGAACGTCCTGCCCAGAACCCGGCAACGACGACCATCAGCAGGTGGTCCAGACCGGTCACCGGGTGCATGAAGCCGTCAGCCAGTCCGGCAATATGGCCGGCACCGGAATGCGCCAGGGCGAACGGGGAAATCAGTACAGTAATGAGTGCCAACAACACGGCAGACAGGGATCTCAATTGCATAAAATAAACTCCGGTATTGCAGGTTAATTTACATGAAGGATAATTCAACGCACTTTCACCTTGATCAACTCTTCACCATCCGGATCAGTCACATGCACCGCACAGGCAATACAGGGGTCAAAACTGTGGATGGTGCGCAGGATCTCGATCGGCTGCTTCGGATCATGCAGGGTATGGTTGTCCTGCAAGGCAGCCTCGTAGGCGCCTGGCTGTCCGTTCTGGTCGCGTGGCCCGGCATTCCAGGTACTGGGCACCACTGCCTGGTAATTCTTGATGATTTCATCCTCAATCACGATCCAGTGCGCCAGCCCGCCGCGCGGTGCCTCCATGAAACCCACACCCCGCGCCTGCTTCGGCCACGTTGAAGGGTCCCAGAGTTGTTCATTATGCGTCTTGGTATCACCGGCCTTGATATTGGCCACCAGATTGTTGTGCCAGGTCTGCATCATGTCAGCGATAATCTTGGTCTCCCCTCCACGTGCTGCAGTGCGACCCAGGGTCGAGAACAACGCATCCACGGGGACATCCAGCGTACTCAGCGTCATGCCAACCAGTTCCTTCGCCTGTTCATTACCACTGGCATACAGCATCAGCACCCGTGC
>DMKK01000270.1 GCA_003454335.1 Gammaproteobacteria bacterium
GTATTTTTTGCCGCTGCCACAGGGGCAGGGTTCATTGCGACCGACCTTGGGTGTTTCACGCTGGAACTGGCCGGGGGTGACCATTTTTCCATCGTAAAAATACCAGGTGTCATTTGTCCTGTGAAACTCGGCCAGTTCATGGTGTTCCAGCTTTTCGTTATTGCGCCGGTAACTGGCCCTGAACTCGACGGTGCCGGTATTGTCTATCGCCGGGTCGCCGGTAACCTTCAGTATTTCAAGACCGGTCCAGTCCGATTCCCTGGCCCACCTGGCGGCACCGGCCTCATCATAGTCGCTGCGCTGTCCGGGGTGCAGGGTTTCCAGCAGGTAGGGCATTTCCTGGTGCGCAAAGGCTGAATAGCGCGCCCGCATCAGTGCTTCCGGGCCGGATGCCTTAACGGTTCCCTTGATCAGCGGTCCACAGCAGTCATCGTAGGACTTGCCGGAGTTGCAGGGGCAGGCGGTGGCTTCGTTCATAGGTGTTCCTTGCAGGGATGATTAACCGGGCTGCTATTCTACCCGCATGTGTGATAAACAACTATATAGACTCATCTCTGCTATCCATCCGGCAACCGCTCCTGAATGCAGCGGCAATGGCACAAAGCCATGCGAAATTGTTCGCGCTGGTGAAGGGGGTTAACTCTGATTGTTAATGTTAAGATGCAGCGTTCGGCTGGGCACGGCCAATGGCAGTGCAAATTACACCCTGCCAGTTTTTCAGATGAGTAAGTAACTATATGAGTGAAATAATCTGCAATCACTGCGGCAGAACATTTGAAGAGGATAATAACCACTGTCCATTCTGCCAGACGCCAACACCGGCGCAGCAAGATAAGGATCTCGATGCAGTAAAGAAGAAAATGATTATTTTTATAGTTGGTATCTCTATTTTTTGCGCAATTATGATCCTGTGGTTACCCAGGGATATTCCGTAAATGCCATCGGAAATTACCGATCCACATCCGGCCTCTGTAGGTCTGCTTTTAGTGACGGGTTATTTTAGGCAAATTTGCTTACCCTGTGATGAATTCACTTGAATGCAGCTGGTAACGTTAATTGATCTACGTTTCCCTAGAAACGGTATGTCAGCTCAAGCACAGCTGCATAATCCTGACCATCGCTGGTAAGACTGAAGGGTGCGCCGAACTTGATGTCGAGTCCGTCAGACATGGTGTAGATTATCTCGGGTGACAGGCTGAAGGCGGTGAAATCCTCGAAATCATGTTCTAGCAATGCCTCCAGCACCGGCGTCAGGCGGCCATAAGTGTTGAACATGAGTGCCCCGGTTGCATAGAGTACTTCAAAGTCGACATCATCACCGGTGAGGTTGATGTCGTCGGTATCCTTGAACATCACATAACGCAGATTACCGAATAATGTCATCTCGTTGTTGTGGATGTCGGTATCCATCTTTAAACCAGCCTGGTAGTTATGACCTGCGTGGTTAAATTTGTCGACCAGTTCCCCGTTGCGTTCTGCATCCAGGGTGTCCAGGCGTTCTCCATATCCCGCCATCCAGGCTATGTTGACACCCAGTTTGTTTTCCAGCCAGGGAATCCGGCGTTCATAAATCAGGGATGCAAAGTCACGGACTCCGCCATTGCCTTCGACATCGAGCGAGCGACCATCAAACGGTTCACCCGGCTTGTTATAATCGCCCTTGCCATTAGTGTACAACGGTAGCAGCAACTCAATTTGTGATACATCGTTGATAGGGTAAGTGAAATCCAGGGTCGCTGTGTAACCATTGAAATCATCCAGTTCTTCCACCGGTTTGTCGCGAAAATATTCGACTTTCAAGTCCAGGGTGGGAGCGTGATATATCCGTGCATAGCGGGCAAAAATCGGCTCCACCCTGCCTGTTGAATCAGCTGCTGAGGTATTGCCAGAGAACGTCAGTAACAGTGAGCAGGCAAGCAAGCCCGCCAGCCATGTCCGACTCCTTGTGTACATATTCCCGGCTCTCAACAGGTAGATGTTCTCGTGTGGTAGATACGGCCTGTAAAAAACCGCACTTTATAGAAAAACAGGATTAATTATTATCTTTTCATGCCACGAATTCATAAAGTCAGAACAATGATATTTGAATTAGCTGCATCGTTAGTCGGTACCAGCTATCAGACTTTTAGTTTGAATACATTCTTGCGCAGATATGTTGCTGCTGATGCCGTAGACAGAGGTGAGCATACTTGAACAGCGCGGATAAACAAGGAAAAATCCTTCGATCCGGCAAGGGGGCATCCTGGAAGGAAGTCGCGTGGAGCTTTATTGTGCCTTCTTCTTCCCGGCGTCGCTTTGGAACGTGTGCTGATTGATACGCGTGGATACGAAATAGCATAAAATAAGCCACCTGGTAGCGCGCCATATACATTTAAGTATTGGTAATTCAGTCTTTAAAAGCAATATATTGTCTCTGTGGTGTCAGTGGGCTGGGGGTGACAAGTGGAGGATGAAGAACGGGACCGGAAGATTCTGCAGTGGCAGAAGAAGGCCCGCGCGGCGGCCAGAAAGAAACAGCGCCGACGTCTCTATGTCATCACGCTTGACCCCGAGGTGTTGTGGATCAAGGAGTTTCGCCAGGAAAACCTGAACTACGTCGAGGGGATGCCCTGTGTCTATGTCGGCATGACCATCCATGATCCCGGTGACCGTTTTGAGCAACACAAGGCCGGTTATCGCGGCAGCAAGTATCCCCGCAAGTACGGTGTTGAACTGGCGCTGGAACTTATTGATGGCTTTGATGGTGAGGGACTGAATGACAACGACAGGGAAGCCGCGCTGGCAGACTGGTTGCGCGCGCAGGGCTGTGCCGTGTGGCAAAACTGAACGCTATTTTAAGCAAATGACAATTTATATTTGAACACAGGCAACATGAGAAGAATCAGCAATATCGGTATTTTTGGAATCCTCCTGAACAACGTAGCGGGGGAAAATGCCCGGGCCGAGTGAGTCAATGCATTGAATATTTTCATGAAAAACGCATGCGCTCGGATAAAATAAAGCTGCGCCGCTCCTGCAGGTGCCATGTGATAGGCTATGTCGCTGTAATCCACACTCAATATCTGAATTAATAACAATGGCCAACCAGTACCGGTTCGGAGAATACCAGCGCAGGCTGCGCGCGCGTCGCAAGGAAGTCAGTTTCAATGGCGCCAGACCAAAGCTGGAAAAAGACGCCAACGGCAAGCTGATTCCCTGCCACCCGGAGCGCATCAAGCTTAACACCGGTGAGGCTTACCAGCTGCTGCGACCCTATGTTTCGGTGCGCTTCATGGAACAGGTCAAGGCGGTGGTCCCGCTGGCAATCTACCTGGTACTGTTCCAGGTTCTTATCCTGCAGCAACTCGAAGCCGACTACTGGATTATTACCGCCGGGCTGTTTGCCGTGATTGTCGGCCTGATGTTCTTTATGGAAGGCCTCAAGCTTGGCCTGATGCCTTTTGGCACGGTAATCGGCAGTACCCTGCCGCGCAAGTCTTCGTTACCCGTGGTGCTGTTCGTCACGCTGTTACTGGGCATTGGCGTCACCTTCGCCGAGCCGGCCATCGGTGCCCTCAAGGCCGCCGGCCGGAATGTGTCGGTGGAACAGGCCCCCTATCTTTATGCCCTGCTCAACGACTGGTCAGACGTGTTGGTGCTGGTGGTTGGCGCCAGTGTCGGCCTGGCCGCGGTGCTGGGAACGCTGCGTTTTCTCTACGGCTGGAGCCTCAAACCCATGATCTACCTGGCACTGGCACCGGTGCTTGCGTTGACCCTGTATGCCGCATTCGACCCGCAACTGCAGACAATAGTCGGCCTGGCCTGGGACTGCGGGGCGGTAACCACCGGCCCTGTTACGGTGCCGCTGGTACTGTCGCTGGGCATCGGCATTGCCGCGGCGGCCGGCAAGGGAGAGGCAGGGCTGTCCGGCTTCGGTATTGTCACGCTGGCCTCACTGTTCCCAATCACCGGGGTATTGCTGCTGGCCATGTACCTGTCTTTCACACTGTCACCGGAACAGATCATCGAAGCGGCACGCCTGGCCAGCGCTGCTGCTGACAGTAGCGTAACCCCCTGGTATGAGCGTACCCCGGTGATAGAAATCATCCTGGGCATCCGCGCCATCCTGCCGCTGGTTGTTTTTCTCTTCCTGGTACTGCGGTTTGTCCTCGGTGAACGCCTGAAGAACCCCGGGGAAATCTTTTACGGCATTGGCCTGGCAATTTTAGGCATGTGCATCTTTAACCTGGGACTCACTTACGGCCTGTCCAAGCTCGGCGGTGACGTCGGCAGCCTGGTGCCAGCCGCTTTCACCGTGATTCCCGACATGGCGGTTTCACCCATCTATCTGTATGGCATCGGTGTCACCCTGGCACTGTTGTTTGGCTGGGCGCTGGGCTTTGGCGCCACGCTGGCTGAACCGGCCCTCAATGCCCTGGGGGAAACCACCGAAAACCTGACCAACGGCGTCTTCAAGAAAAAAACCCTGCTGGTGGCCGTGTCGCTGGGCGTGGCTTTCGGCATCGCCGCGGGCCTGGCCAAGCTGGTTTTCGACTTGCCACTGGTGTGGCTGATTGTTCCGGGTTACCTGCTGGCCATTGTGCTGACCTTTTTTTCCAGCGAGGAGTTCGTCAATATTGCCTGGGACAGCGCGGGTGTGACCACCGGCCCGATTACCGTGCCGCTGGTGCTGGCCATGGGGCTTGGCATCGGTAGCGCCATGAACGCGGTGGAGGGTTTCGGTATCCTGTGCCTGGCCTCGATCGGCCCGATCGTGTCGGTCATGATCACCGGGCTGTGGACGCGTTACAAGGCCGGTGCCCAGGCCGAGGCGGCACGCCATGAAACTATAGTCTTACAGGAACAGGAGGCACAGGCCCTGACATGAGCGACAATATCACCTACCTGACTGACGTGGCACTGATCACCTGCGTGGTCAAACGCGGCGTGAGCGACACCATACTCAAGGCCGCCCGCGATGCTGGTGCTATCACTGGCGCGGTCAGCTACTTTGCACGCGGACACGGTGTGCGCGAGCGTCTCGGCTTGCTGGGCATTGCGGTGGAAGCGGAGAAGGAAATCATTAGCCTGCTGGTATCCATGGAGCAGCAGGACACTGTGTTCGAAGCCCTGCACCGCGCCGGAAATCTTGACGTACCCGGCAATGGCTATATGTACTGCACGCCACTGGAAAAACTCGCCACCTATGTTCCCAAAGATTTGCTGGAAAGGCTCGAGGGCAATAAATGAACTCAGCAGAGCATTGCAAGCTGATCACCTGCATCGTGCCAAACGACGGCACCGACCGGGAGCTACTGCGTGCCCTGCGCCAGGAGAAGAATGTTATTCGCGCCACCAGCCTGAGGGCACAGGGTATGGCCGTGCTGGAAGACGCCAAAACCGCCCCGAATGAATTACCTGAGCCCCGAATGGTAAGGATCGTGCGCATTGTCGCCGCGGAAACCGAGGCTGGAGAACTGTTCTCTTACGTATTCGACAAGGCCAGAATTGACCGCCCGGGTGGCGGTGTGATCTTCATGAGTGGCAGCATTACCGCAACCCCTTTTAATCTGCCGGAAGGCTTGCCCGGCGAAGCGTGATTGCTGCTGCGTTTACCGGTACCGTCTAATCAACCGTTCAACGAGATGTGAATAACCTGGCTAATATGACACCGAAAGCGTCGATAAATTAATGTACTGTCAGGAGGTTTCGGCAGGAAGCAGGTTTGGGATACCCCTTATACAGCGGGTGTTGGGTACACTCTATCTGCAATCGACGGGCACACAATGCGGGTTGTCGGTGCCCCGTGCTATCTCCTTTA
>DMKK01000008.1:0-771 GCA_003454335.1 Gammaproteobacteria bacterium
TCCCCGGCGCGATTCGCGGCGAGACGCCGCTCCCACAGCAAGATTCTATATGTGCTTGAGGACAGTGACTCAGCCAAACCCGTGTCGGGATTTGTTTTCATCCTCCTGCTTCCTGAATTGCAGGAACCTTGGCAGAAACTTGTCCCAGTCGATGAGGTGGGCATCCAGTTCGGGGCCATCGATACAGGCATGTTTGCGCACCATTTTGCCGTCGATAGTCACTGGCACCATGCAGGCGCCGCACATACCGGTCGCATCGACCATGATGGAGTTGAGGCTCGCCACTGTCTTGACACCGTAGGGTTTGGTCAGGTCGCTGACAGCGCGCATCATCAAGGGTGGTCCGATGGTGACGACCTCGCCGACAGTACGGCCGGTGCCCGCCTTCATGTTCTTCAGCATTTCTTCCAGTGGACCGGTGACAAAACCGTCAATGCCGAAGCTGCCGTCATTGGTGGTGTAGATCACATCAAGCAGTTCAGGAAACTCGGCCTGCAGCAGACCAATGCGCTGATCCGGTTCGGCCCAGAACATCAGGTCACGGGTACGGAATCCGGAAATCAGGGTGACGTGATTGCCCCTGCGCAGATGCTCACGCATGATCGGGTAAACGGGGGGTAGTCCGACCCCGCCGGCGGTGAAGACCACCGTCTCGCCGTTCTCGTATGGGTGCAACTGGCTGGGCAGGCCGAGCGGGCCGGCGATACCGCTAATGACGTCGCCGACTTCCATCTGGTTGATCTTCATCGAACTGCTACCCAGGCTCTGTAT
>DMKK01000008.1:867-3356 GCA_003454335.1 Gammaproteobacteria bacterium
GACTTTGCGATGAGCGGCGCATACACCACGAACTCGACGATACCTTCCGCCAGTTCGATCTTCTCCAGGATTTTCTTCGGCGCCTGGCCCTGTTCGGTATAGCGTTCGGCACTGGCCACCAGGGATTTGATTTCACCGCGGGAGAATGGAATCTCACCGGCGATTTCCCGTGCCGCTGCCTGACCGTCTCCCGCCGCCTTGATAGCAGTGGAACCTCCTCGGTTGGCATCACCACCGGTATAGACGTCTTCGATCGAGGTTTCCTGGGAGCCGGACTTGATCTCGATGGTGCCCCACTTGCTGGTTTTGAGTCCCGGTTCCGCGTCCTTGACGATGGGGTTGGAGGCATTACCCAGGGCCATAATCACCAGATCTACCGGGATATCCTCGGTCTCTCCGGTGGCCAGCGGCCGCCGCCGGCCCGAGGCATCCGGCTCTCCCAGTTCCATCACATCGAGAAGTGCATGGGTGACGAAGTGGTTCTTGTCGTTGCCGATAAACTCGCGNNNNACACGTGCCGGCATTTCATCCTGGGTGCGACGGTAAACGATGGTGACCTTGCCGCCGAGACGCCGGGCGGTGCGGGCGGCATCCATCGCGGTGTTGCCACCCCCGATAACGATGACCTGCTTGCCTTTTGTTTCCGGCAACGGCGTCTCATATTCCTCCTGGTGCGCCTTCATCAGGTTGACGCGAGTAAGAAATTCATTCGCCGACAGGATGCCGTTCATGTGCTCACCCGGAATGTTCATGAAGCGCGGCAGTCCAGCCCCGGTACCGATAAACACCTTCCAGAAGCCGGCCCTTTTCAGCGCCTCCAGGGTGGCGGTTTTCCCCACAATAAAGTTGGTGACAAACTTGCCGCCCATCCGGGTGACTTTCATCACCACGTCGTCGATCAGTTCATTGGGCAGACGAAACTCGGGAATACCGTAGCGCAGCACGCCGCCGAGTTCGTGGAAGGCCTCGAAAATGGTGACCGGATAACCTTCCTTTGACAGAAGATATGCATTAATCATACCGGCGGGACCGGAACCAACGACGGCGATGGGTGGTTTGTCAGCCTTTGACCAGGGATTGACGAAATCCCTGATTTCGAAATTGGCCGTCGCATTGAGCACTTTTTCACTCTGCGGCAGGTACCACTCCAGCTGCCCGATTTCTATGGGGCGCTTGTTGTGGGTGCAAACGCCCTGGCACTGGATCTCCTGGGGGCAGACCCGACCGGTGACGTTGGGCAGGGGATTGGCTTCCTTGATAAGCTGGAAGGCCTGCTTGAACTTGCCTTCTCCCATCAGGTGGATCATCTCCGGTATGTGGATCTTGACCGGGCAGCCACCTTCATTCTCACCACCATCCATTTTCGGCAGTCCGAGTTCACAGGGCCGGTCATCGCACTGCTTGTCGCGTAAAACCTCCAGCCAGACAAAAAGTTCAACTTCACGGAAGCTGTAGCCCAGGCCCATGTAACCCATATATCCCTGATTCACCAGGTCGAAATCATCGGCCCGTTCATGCGGCGGGCGAATGTAGGGCGGAATATTGTTCAAGCCGGGCCAGCCTTCGGAAAGCCCCTTGAACATGGGATAACGTTCCGAAAGATGCTGGTCGATAGCACGGACAAATTTACGCTTGAACTTGAGCGGTATATTCCACAGGAAACGCAGCAACAGGGTGCTCATATCATCATTTCGGAGCATCAGTCCCCACAGGGTATGGAGAAAGGTTTCACCCAGTTCATCCTGCTGAAATTCCCAGGCAATGGCGCTGGTTCCCTCGGCAATGAAGGTCTGCTGGAAAAATTGCGGATCATTTGCCAGGCGTTTCTGCAGTAGCCCCACCTGCTTCTTGAACAACTCGACAGCCTCGCTGTGTTCCAGTTCCGCGACCTGTTCCCTGGCTTCCTCGATATGGTGGCGGTTATTCTCGATCTCGAGATTGGCCTGGTAGTAGCGTTCTACATCCTCATGCTGATAGGCGCATTCCGGATTGGCACTTCCAGCGGATATCTGCGTCGGCTCGTCAAGATGCTGTGACATACTGTTGTCTCCTGGTATCTAACTGTAATAGATCGTCAGTCCGGCCTATTACCCTGCTTGTTCCGGCGGATGAAAGCGGATGATCTCCGCATCGCAGTCATCGGCGACCCGGGATGCGCGCTGTACCAGTTCCGGCGTGATTTCGATCTTGTCGAGCACGTCCGGTATCACCCGGCTCACTTCTTTGGCTGCCCCGTCGACGACGATTTTTGTCTTTTCGAACAACTCGCCCAGATCCTGGTAACAGGTCTTGCAGTTGGTGCATTTGGGTAAATCATCTGCCGTAATTTCCACCAGGGATCCACCTTCCTGATTAACCGCTGCCGGGGCAGGTATCCGGGTGGCCGTCTGTGCAGCCGAAACAACGGTAACCGGTATCCCTTCTATTGATGTGGCAGGTGCGCCGGAAGCGCTGGCCAGTTCGGCCATACCCCTGGCGATAGAATCAAT
>DMKK01000255.1:0-14961 GCA_003454335.1 Gammaproteobacteria bacterium
GTTCTTGAAGGTCTTCTTCATCAGCCCTGTCGCCACATTCTCGAAACCCGGTACACCGGCCATCAGCAGATTCGGCATCGGCCAGTCAAAATCCTGGAACCATTTCGGGCCAAAAGGCATCTTCATCGGCATTGCCGGGTTGCCCAGTCCGCTAACCTTGGCATCAAGGTTCTTCTTCAGCAGCAGCAGGCCGTAAAAGGTAAAGAATATATCGACCTCCCAACCCAGCGCAGCGGCGGTTGATGCCAGAATGAAGGGTGGATAGGCCCAGTCCAGCGTGCCCTTGGTGGCAATAATTGACATTGAAGGGGTCCTGGAAGATTCGATCTCTTCCAGTTTTTTTGGTAACAGCTCGTCCAGTCTCTTATTCAACCACGCATCCAGTTGCGGATTGTCCTGAACATTCTCTGCAGTAGTCGACATAGTATTTCTCCTCAGAAGGACACTCCGCGACACCGGATTGGTGCTTCAGGAATGATCGTGTAACTGTCAGGATATTCCCTGACGTCGTTTTTGACCCTCGCTGCGCAATACAAGTTCTGACAGATCTTGTTACAACAATGCTCGGATAGTTATTCGTATGGAAGTATAAGTATATTTGCCTATTCTACTAGAGTCAATTTACGCCCGACCGCATTTTTTTTTCACGTGGCAGCGCGATGCTCGCGCAATGCCCGTCGATCCCGCAAAAAATGCGGGCTAACATTGCTCCCAGGGTAACCCGTGAAAGCGCCAGCCACCCAGAGTGCTACGGCGATGGGTTTCATCCAGCTCGCCCTCAAACCCCTCGACGATATTGTATACGTCTAAAAAACCATTGCTTAATAGTAGCTTACCTGCCTCCAGGGAACGCTTCCCACTTCTGCATATCAGCACCACCGGTGCATCACTACCATGCTCGTCCACACCGACTCCGCCCAGCATCACTTTACGCACTTCTGTCACAAAATCAGGATTAACAATCCAGTCCGGCGCATCAATCCAGGGAACATGTACGCTACCCCTGGGATGTCCGACAAACAGAAACTCCATGCTGGAACGCACATCAATGAGAACAGTTCTTTGATTTTTCTCGATAAAATCAAATGCCTGTGGTGGCGAAAATGATTTAACCTCATTGCTCATACGGCCTCCTCCTGCTGCGCCAAAGATAGACATAACTCTTTGAGATCCCGGGACAGTACACTATCTATTAAGATATCTCGCGGCTAACCCGGCAACAACCAGGGGCAATGCGTAACATTGACATGACGATCAGACTAAAAGCATCCAGACTGCCACACCTGCAGAGCATAATATCCACAATTATTGATTAACCAGGATCACGGGGGGGGGAATATAACCACATACGAATATTATATTTGACAATGGGTTATTTTATTTATTTCTATGTATTTTAGACGTTCGAGTGGGAACACACATCATTCTAGCGCCATGCAAAGCCGCTTGATCAAGTCTGTCCTGACACTCTGTGCCCGGCTGCCTTTGCCTGTTCTGCATGGACTCGGGGTATTCCTTGGCTGGACACTCTTCCTGATACAGGGCCACCCCAGAAAAATCGCCGAGACCAATATCACTCTGTGCTACCCCAAACTTTCCGCACAACAGCAACGCAAACTGGTTCGCGTCTGCATGGCAGAAACTGGCAAGACGCTTTTTGAAACAGGTGCTTTGTGGCTACGCCCCGGAGAACATACTTTGAACCTGATTAAACACGTCAATGGCCGGGAACTGGTTGAACAAGCCATGGCAAACGGCAAGGGCGTCATTCTTGCGACCCCCCATCTGGGCGCATGGGAAGCTGCAGGCCTCTATTGTGCATCCACATTCAATATTACCTGCCTCTACCGACCACCCAGAAGAGCCGACCTGGAACAACTGGTAAATACAGCACGCAGCCGACTCGGCGGCCACTACATCGCCGCAACATCACGTGGCGTTCGCACGCTCTACAAAACCCTTAAGCACGGCAATGCAGTTGCCATGTTGCCCGACCAGGAACCACAAACCGGAGCAGGCATCTTTGCGCCGTTTTTCGGCGTCCCCGCCTACACCATGGTATTACTTGCGCGGCTGGCCGCAAGATCCGGCGCACCCATAATCTTTGTCTGGTGCGAACGACTCTCCTGGGGACGCGGCTATCAGCTGCATTTCAGGACAATGCCGAACGTCAGCAAGCCCACAGACATCCATGCCGCCGTCAACGCAACCAATAAGGCCATTGAGGATTGTATCCGAGAATGCCCCGCACAGTATCAGTGGAGCTACCGGCGCTTCCGTACCCGGCCGGCCGGCGAAGACCCCTTCTACTGAGGGGGTTAAACCGACAGGCGCCCAGCCCGCACTTCTCTCCACGATGACAAACCTGTCCTGCGGCGTAAAGTGCGGGCTAGCGCCTCCAGAAAGCGCCGGTAAACAGAATCACCAGGGTAAACACCTCCAGGCGACCCAGCATCATGGCAAAAGTAAGCGCCCATTTGGCCGGATCGTTAATATCGATATAACTGGCGCCAACACCCGCCAGCCCAGGGCCAAGATTGTTCATGCACGCAGCGACCGCTGAAAAGGCGGTTATCTGATCCAGTCCGGTCGCCATCAGGAATAACATGATGACAACAAAACTGCCCACATAGGCTGCAAAAAACCCCCAAACTGCACTGACAACCCGATCCGGCATGGGCTTACCTCCGACCTTTACAGGTATCTGCGCATTTGGTCGAATCAAGCGCATGGTTTCGCGGTGCCCTTGCTTGAGCAATAACAGAAATCGGATCACCTTCATGCCGCCACCCGTCGAACCGGTACAGCCACCGACAAAACTGGCAAACAGCAGCATCACCGGCAAGAATCCGGGCCAGTCAAAATAGTCAGCCGTGGTAAAGCCGGTTGTGGTACCTATCGATACAGCCTGAAATAACCCGGCATACAAGGCATTGTCCAGAAATATGAATGTATCCGTGTAATAGAGATAACCCACCGTGATTGTGGTCAGCAACGTCAGTACCGTGAGATACGTCTTTAATTCGGAGTCCCGGAAATACGCTTTCAGACTCATTGAGCGCCAGGCCACAAAATGCAGCGCGAAATTCATTCCCGCCAGCAACATGAACACGACCGCAATCATTTCAATGCGGGTACTCTCGAAGAAACCAATACTATGGTCATGTGTCGAGAATCCACCAATCGCGATGGTGGAAAAACTGTGGCTGACCGCATCAAAAAAACTCATGCCTGCCAGCCAGTAACATCCTGCACAGGCAATGGTGAGCGTCACATAGATGTACCAGAGCGCCTTGGCAGTTTCCGTGATGCGCGGCGTCAGCTTGTTATCCTTCAACGGACCAGGCGTTTCTGCCCGGTAAAGCTGCATGCCGCCAACGCCCAGCATTGGCATGATGGCAACAGCCAGCACGATAATTCCCATGCCACCCAGCCACTGCAACAACTGGCGGTAAAACAATATAGATGCCGGCAGTTCATCCAGCCCGGAAATTACCGTTGCGCCCGTTGTTGTCAGACCCGAGAAAGATTCGAAAACAGCGTCTGTAACCGACAGTTCCGGATGATGCGTCAACGTTAGCGGCACTGCACCCGCAAAACCCAGCACCAGCCAGAACAGCACAACGATCAAAAACCCGTCACGTACCCGCAACTCGTCCCTGTGTCTGTGCGCAGGCAACCACATAGCGCAACCCAGCAGCAACCAGGCGAGTGCAGCTATCAGAAAAACCTGTGTCTGGCCATCCTGATACACCCATGACAGCACGACAGTGGGTAGTAGCGTGATGCTGAACAGCATCAACAGCAGGCCCAGTAAACGTAGAATGGAAAGCAGGTGCATTTTTCAGCAGTCCGTCAGAATCGGCTACAGGACATGATTCACTCCGGCACCCATATCAGAAAAATGTAACACCAACCTGAAACAGTTGCTCGACTTTCTGGATACACTTTTTGTCGGACAGAAACAGGATAACGTGATCATCCGTTTTAATCACGGTATCGTGATGGGCGATAATGACTTCATCGCCACGAACAATCGCACCTATCGTGGTACCCTGCGGCAACTTGATTTCATCGATTGTGCGCCCCACCACCCGGGAACTGCTGTGATCGCCGTGCGCCACCGCCTCAATTGCCTCTGCAGCACCGCGGCGTAATGAATGAACCATCACAACATCACCTCGCCGCACATGCGTCAACAGGCTGCCGATGGTCGCCTGCTGCGGTGATATCGCCACATCAATGGTGCCGCTCTGCACCAGGTTAACGTAGGAAGCGCGGTTAATCAGCGACATGACCTTGCGTGCGCCCAACCGTTTTGCCAGCATGGCCGAAAGAATATTGGCTTCTTCATCATTGGTCAGCGCACAGAATACATCGGTATTTTCAATGTTCTCCTCGATCAGCAACTCTTCGTCAGCTGCATCGCCCAGCAGCACGATTGACTTGTCGAGTATTTCCGACAACCGCTTCGCACGCTCTTCATTACGCTCGATAATCTTGACCTGGTTGCGCCCCTCGATGGCAGCCGCAAGCCGCAAACCGATATTGCCGCCACCTGCCAGTATCACGCGCCTGACCGGCTTGTCCTTCTTGCGCAATTCGCCCATAACCGCTCGAATATGCTTGCGCGCCGCAACAAAAAACACCTCGTCATCTACATCGATAATGGTGTCGCCTTCCGGTGTAATCTGTTGCCCCTTGCGAAATATTGATGCCACGCGTGCATCGATCCCGGGCATGTGCTCTTTCAGATCCCGTAACTCATGGCCGACCAGTGGCCCGCCATGATAGGCATGCACTGCGACCAGCTGTACCTTGCCGTTGGCAAAATCGAGCACCTGCAGGGCACCTGGGTTCTCGATCAGGCGCTGAATGTAATCTGTTACCAACTGTTCCGGGCTGATCAACACATCGACCGGCAACGCTTCCTGCGTAAACAGCCGCTGGTATCGCAGGTATTCAACCGAACGTACACGCGCAATTTTCGTCGGCGTATGGAACAGTGTATAGGCAACCTGGCAGGCTATCATGTTGGTTTCGTCACTATTGGTCACCGCAATAATCATATCGGCGTCATCAGCACCTGCCTGCGCCAGGGTATCCGGATGCGATGCAAGCCCGATTACAGTGCGGATATCCAGGCGATCCTGCAAATCCTGCAGAACAGCTGCATCCTCATCGACAACTGTAATATCGTTGGCTTCACTGGCAAGATTAATGGCAACCGACGAACCAACCTGTCCAGCACCCAGAATTATAATCTTCATGTAAAAACTGTCCCGCTATAGAGTTCCTGTGACAGACAGGTTCTGCCCGGATGTGACTACTCGGCGCCTTTCTTGTGGTCAATACCAAGCGCACGCAACTTTCGGTAAAGGTGGGTGCGCTCCATGCCGACCCGCTTGGCAAGCTTCCCCACGCTACCGCCGACCTCCTGCAGCTGGTGCATCAGATAATTCTTCTCGAACAGTTCGCGCGCCTCGCGCAACGGCAGGTCATAGGGCATGGCCGGACCCTGTTGCCTGGCAGTTGTCGGCTGTGTAGATACCGCCTGCTCTATCTCCGCAGCCTCGATTTCTTCACCAGACCCGAGTATCAGCAAGCGCTGCACCAGGTTCCTGAGTTCACGGATATTACCCGGCCATTCATAACTGCGCAGCCTGTTTTGCGCTGCCACCGAGAAATGGCGGTAAGACAACCGCTCATGGGTTACCAGATAATCGATGTAAAAATTCAGCAGCTCATGCACATCATCTGCATGTTCGCGCAAGGCAGGGATATGCAGGGGTACAACATTCAGGTGGTAGAACAAATCATCCCTGAAACGGCCCGCAGCAACTTCTTCCTCAAGGTTGCGCTGTGTTGTTGCGATAACACGCAAGTCAACTTCGACATCCTCGCTGCCACCAAGCCTGGTAAAGGAATGCGTCTGGAATACACTCAACAGGCGCGTCTGGGTTTGCGTATCCATATCGGCAATATCACCAATACACAGGGTTCCTCCATTGGCTTGCTCCAGCCGACCGTAACGTACGGTCTCGCCATCTTCCTGGCCAAACAGTTCAGCGGCAGAATTCTCACCGGAAATCGAGCCAACGGCGATCTCCACATAGGGACCGTTATGCCGCGCGCTCTGCTCATGAATATAGCGTGCAAAGGTGTCCTTGCCGGCACCTGCCTCGCCATTAATAAGCACCCAGCTGTTATGCTGTGCAATCTTGCGTGCCTGCTCGCGCATTTGTGACATAAGCGGGGATTTTCCAACAGGTTCAATAATCGGCTGGACGTGCTCACGCAGGTTTACATTTTCACGCTGCAAGCGGTCACTTTCAAATGCCCGTTCCACCGTCAACAGCAGCTTGGCCAGTGAAATGGGCTTCTCAATAAAGTCATAAGCACCCAGTCGGGTCGCCTCAACGGCTGTTTCCACAGTACCGTGGCCGGACATCATGACAACCGGGCAGGGCAAGTCACCTTGCTCTGACCACTCGCGCAACAGGGTAATGCCATCGACATCCTCCATCCAGATATCGAGCAGGATCAGGTCCGGGCGACGTACACGCCGCGCCTTGCGTGCCGCTTCTCCGCCCTCGGCAATTGTTACTGAATAACCTTCATCCTGCAGAATATCATGCACAAGACTGCGTATATCAGGTTCGTCATCGACTACCAGTATGTGCTGTCCTGTCATGCTGCATCTACCCTTATGTCATATACCAGATTCATACAAAACCCGTCGCCTGCACCTGCAGGAATAACTTCAGAAAGATTATAACCCACCATCACTTGCGGGTGTCTGCTGGCCTCGCCCGGGCCGGCTTGCCGTATCCTGCACCACATCATCCGACAGCAGCAGGCGAATCCTGATTTGTGCGCCGCCATCGTCACTGCTACCCGCACTGATTGTCCCGCCATGTTCCTCAACAATCTTCTTGACGATGGCCATCCCCAGCCCACTGCCTTTAGGCTTGGTTGAAACATAGGGCTCGAAAATATTTTCCAGCACGCCCGCTTCGATACCAGGACCATTATCATCAAGGCACAATTCAATCTGTTCCACACCACCCTTATCAACATTACAGGTGGTAACTGTTATACAGGCGTCCGGCACATCCTTGACAGCCTCCAGCGCGTTTTTCAGGAGATTATGCAGCAACTGCCGCAAGCGTACGCTATCCCCGTCTATCCATGAATTACCAGACGTCAGGTGTTCCTGTATCCGCGCATTCAATTTACTGCTGCGGTAGAGATCCAGCACCTCTCGCACCAGCTGGTTGAGCTCCATGGGTTTCAGACTGACCTGCGGAATACGGGCGTATTCACTGAAAGCATTCACCATCTTCTTCATGGCATCAACCTGGTTAACAATAGTACGCGTCGCCCGGTCAAGCACCTCGGCCTCATCAGCATCCATATGCGCCAGGTAACGACGTCGCAGGCGTTCGGCAGACAACTGTATCGGGGTCAGCGGGTTCTTGATTTCATGTGCAAGGCGGCGCGCCACTTCACCCCAGGCGGCATCACGCTGTGCCTGTATCAGCGTTGTGACATCATCGAAGACCAGTACCAGACCATCCCCGCGCCGGTCAGCACCATCCAGGACCGTGCCACGGCACATCAGTGCCTGGCGACCGCTCTTGCCAAACAACGAGACTTCTTCCTCCCAGGAGTTATCACCCTGTCTGCGGTGTCGCAAGACCACATCGACAAAAGGCTTGAGAAACACATAATCTTCCGCCAGGTTCGATAATTCCTTACCCAGATATCGCTTGATATCAATATCGAGGCTCTGCTGCGCAGTCCGGTTGACAGCACGTAACACCAAATCAGCGCTCATACTGATCACACCGGATGAAAGATTTGCCAGTACTGCCTCAAGATAGGCACGCTGGTCTTCTATCTGCCGCCGCCCCTGATATGCCTCTTCACGGGACTTGGCCAGGCGCCGCGTCATATCATTGAATGAGCGCACCAGAAATCCCAGCTCGTCTTCACTGGCAACAGCCAGACGCTTGCTGTAATCACCCTCTGCCACAGCATGAGTGGCCTCAGCCAGGTCGCGGACCGGCGCCACCAGCCGGCGCGCTGAAAAAAAGGCGGCCCAGATAGCAGCCAGCAGGCTTAGCACCAGGACTATTGACAGGGTAAGCGTGTAACTGAACTTCAGCGGCGAGCGCAGATAGGCAAGCTCGTTGTAGCGCGTGTAGGCAGACTGCACACCTTCGGCCAGCTCGCTGAAGCGCTCGGTCACTGCATACAATGCTTGCAGGGTATAGACTTCACTGTCCGAGCGGGAAGACAGCACCGGCACCAGCGCACGCGCGTACAACCCGCTGTCACCCACCGGGTCGAGCCCGATGTAATGCTGCCGGTTATGCATCAGCAGCAACATCTCGCTCGGTGGTTGATTGGGGATAATGTTAGACATGCCCGACAGGCTGGACGCAACAATGCGGCCATCTCCGCCAATCAGGGTCAATTCAGCGGCACCACTTCGTACCCGGTGATCGTAAAGTGTCAGGGACAAGGTTGCTACCGATGCACTGGAAAGATCCTCGGCCATCCGGATGGTCACATTCAGCACATCACGCAACTTTACATCCAGCGCAGCCCTGCTGAGATCGAGCGCATCGTCCAGCCCTTGCTCAATACTCACATCAAACCAGCTGTCGATACCGCGCTGCATAAACTGCAGTGAAAAATAGTACACCACGGACACCGGTACAATCGCGAGCACCACGAACATCACAACCAGGCGGCTGGTCATACGTGCACCGGCAACCTTCATCCGCCGCTGCCGGATCAGGGCAATGATGTTGGTGACCACCAGAATCCCGAGCAACACCAGGCCGACACCATTGATGATCAGCAACCCGGAGTACAACTGGCCAAAGCGTTCCGAGTTGTGGGTCGCATCACTCAGATAGGAAAGCGACACCAGCAGAAGTACAAAAAACACCAGCATCGGCAACACGCCGAAACTGGTGCGTTTTAGCGAACCAGCGGCCATGAATGCCACTTGCTCACCATGTCCCACGCAGACGACACGTAGGCAATCAACCGTACCGGTGTTGGCAGCGACTCGATATCCAGACTGCCGCGCAAGCGTATCTCGTAATTAAGCTCCGGCTCCAGCGCCTGGTCAGACATCGACAGGTTGTGTATTTTTCCTGCCGCCCGTAATGCATCTTCCAGACGATGATAATTACCCTGGGTCCCTGTTGATATGTCTTTTACCAGGTAACTTTTGCTGAGTGCATGAAACTGTAGTTGCCGATACAGGTTAATTTCAATATCGACGGTATCCCATATCCAGGTATGTGTTTTAACAACCTGTACCTGAAACTCGAACACCAGCGGCACCCCGTTCATGACAGCCTCTTCAGCGCCAGAACTCAATTTAATATCAAACTGTGCCCCCAGATAATCATTACCCCCGGTGCGCCAGGTATGCGCATCTTCAAGTTGAAATATCCCGGAATCGCTGGCCGCCACTTGCACTGGAAAACTGCAGGCGAGAGCCAGCAACAGCACAACAGCCAGGCGCCGTGAAGCCCCGGCCCCGGAAAATGCGGGCACCTGCCCGGTCAGACAGACCTGGTTAAACATGCAAAATAAAACCCATCCATTTCATTTTCACCCGGGAAAACCTGCCGGCCGTGTCGGCATTCCCGACCCCAGGCTGCAGCTATTGGCAACTCTGCTGCATCCCTGTATGTTTTCAGAAAGCTGGCAATCTGTCCGCTGTTTTCATCTGCCAGCACGGAACAGGTGCAATATAGAAGCATACCGCCAGGCGATAGCAAGGGCCACATCGCCTGTAATAATCGTGCTTGCGTCGACACCAGGGACGCAATGTCACCCGGCTTGCGTAGCAATTTGATGTCCGGGTGCCGCCGGATTACACCGGTTGCCGAGCATGGAGCATCCAGCAAAATGCGCTCGTAGCATCGACCATCCCACCAGGCTGCTGGTTCACCGGCATCACCCTCCACCAAATCAGCATGCAGTGACAGCCTCGACAGATTCTCACCGATGCGAGTCAAACGTCGAGGATCGACATCAACGGCAGTAACCATAGCGAGCCCGGGCTCTGATTCCAGTATATGCGCTGTTTTACCACCCGGGGCAGCGCACGCATCAAGCACCCGCTGCCCCGGGTGCAAATCAAGCAAACCGGCGGCCAGCTGTGCCGCACCATCCTGCACCGAGACATATCCTGTAGTAAACCCGGGCAGCAGTTCCACCGGTAGCGGTTTTTCCAGCCTGACCCCCGCTACAGTATGCTCCAGCGACACCGCTTCCAGTGACTGTTCTGCCAGTGTCTCCATGTATTCAGCACGCGTCACACGCTGCCGGTTGACGCGCAAACTAAAAGGCGGCCGTGCATTATTGGCCATCAGCATGCGCTCCCAGTCATGCGGCCAGTCTGCCTGCAGACGCTCAATCAGCCAGGCAGGATGTGCGTAACCGGCAATGTTCTCTGCCAGGACCTCGTCATCAAGGTCAGCTGCCTGACGCTGGTAATTGCGTAACACGGCATTTACCAGTCCACTCGCCCACTGCTTGTTCAGTGTACGGGTTGCCTGCACCGTTTCATTGATAGCAACCCGCTGCGGCATTGACAATTGATCCAGCTGATACAAGCCGACCAGCAAGACACAGCGCACGTCTGCATCCCGCTGCTTAAGGGGTTTTTTCAGCAGCCGCTGCAGCAGTGCGTCGAGCCGGTAATACCAGCGCAACGTTCCGTAGGACAACTCCTGCACCAGCGCCCGCTGACGCGGATCGGCCAATACCTGAATTGCCGCTGGCAATACCTCAGACAATGAACGTCCTTCGGTAATTACCCGCACCAGTACCCGGGCAGCACAGGCACGTGCGTCCGGTGTCATTCCGGAACCACGATGAAAGGGTTACTCGCCACCAAGGCGCACACCTGCCATTGCATGTGCATTGATGAACTCACCGGCAGTGACCGCGCGTGCCCCCGGCAATTGCAGCTCCAGGAGTCGCAACCTGCCTGCGCCGCAGGCAACCTCAATGCCCGTCTTGTCGACTGACAGCACCGTACCCGGCAGGGCATTTGCCTCACCCGGGGCGACAAGTGCATCCCAGATACGCAACTGGCGTCCAGCGTAACGCGTCTCTGCCACCGGCCATGCATTAAACGCCCGGATGCGGCGCATAATCTCAATTGCCGGGGCACCCCAGTCGATACGGGCCTCGGATTTCTCCAGCTTGCCCGCATAGCAGGCAAACGCCTCATCCTGCCGATGTGGATCAAGCTGACCCTGCTCCAGCGCTGTGAGGTTGTCTGACAGCAGCCGTGCACCCAGGTGCGCCAACTTGTCGTGCAAGCGACTCCCGGTATCTTCTGTCTCTATTGAAGACACTGTACTGGCAAGTACCGGCCCGGTATCCAGTCCAGCATCCATCTGCATCAAACAGACACCCGTCTCTGTATCACCGGCAAGAATGGCACGCTGAATTGGTGCCGCCCCGCGCCAGCGCGGCAGCAATGAAGCATGCACATTGACACAACCCAGGCGGGGTATGGCCAGTACCTCCGGAGGCAGTATCAGACCGTAGGCAATAACTACCATTAAGTCCGGTTGCAACGCGGCCAACACCCGCTGTGCAGCTTCGGTCTTAAGCGAATCCGGCTGATAGACAGGCAACTCATATTGCATGGCCAGCTGTTTCACGGGACTTGCGGTAGTCTTGCGCCCGCGCCCGGCCGGCCGGTCTGGCTGGGTATACACCGCTATGATGTCGTGCGGACTGTCCAGCAAGGATTGTAACGCCGGTACAGAAAATTCCGGCGTCCCTGCAAATACGATTTTCATGGTATAACCCGTGAATCTGTTACCAGTGAATCCCAGGGCAACCAGCTACAATCCGTGCTCAGATAACCCGCTTGTCAGGCACCGCAGCAGATTCCGGCGATGATTGACGCTGTTCTTTCTCCAGTTTTTTCCGGATTCTCGTACGCTTGAGCTGCGAGAGGTAGTCAACAAACAACTTGCCATCCAGGTGGTCGATTTCATGCTGGATACATACAGCCAGCAGACCGTTCGCCTGCATTTCAAATGACTGTCCGTCACTATCCAGTGCTCGTATACGCACCTGATCTGCACGTTGAACCGGCTCATAGACACCCGGAACAGAGAGACAGCCCTCCTCCATTTCCTCTACACCTTCGAGTTCGAGGATTTCCGGGTTAATCAGGTATAAAGGCTGGCCCTTATCTTCCGATACATCAATGACGATGACCCGTTTGTCGACATTGACCTGGGTGGCGGCCAAACCGATGCCGGGCGCTGCATACATGGTCTCAAGCATGTCATCCACCAGCTTTCGGATGGCGTCATCCACCTGTTTAACAGGCCGGGCGACATTGCGCAGACGCGGGTCGGGGAACTGCAGGATGTTGAGGGTTGTCATGTGATTGCCGTCACTATTCTGGAAATATGTATCAAATATACTGTACCACAAACGACTATGCGGCTGTTGCGAATATCTATAAAAGGTTTTGTTCTGTGTGGGTTTTCCGCTAGACTCGCGCATGATCCGGAACTAACTGACAGCCGCAACCTCGTTACCGTTAACCTGACAGGCATCGATACAAACTCGACGTAAAGGGACACCTATGCCAAGCAAGAGATTATTGGGAATCGTCTTCGCCGCTCTGTTTGCCGGCTCACTGTATGCAACAGACGTTGCGCTTAACCCGGAACACCCGGATCGTTACGTGGTCGCCAAGGGTGATACTCTCTGGGACATTTCAGCGATGTTTCTGCGTGACCCCTGGCTCTGGCCAGAAGTCTGGTATGTCAACCCGCAGGTTAAAAACCCGCACCTTATCTACCCGGGTGACATCCTGACACTGGTTTATGTCGACGGTAAACCGCAACTGCAGATGTCTCGCGGCTATCCGACTGTCAATCTTTCGCCACAGATTCGCGAAGAAAGCCTTGATAATGCCATCCCCACCATCCCGCTTGACGCCATCCAGCCATTTCTGACCCGCGCAATCGTGGCGGGAGCCAATGAACTGGATACTGCACCCTATGTTGTCGCAAGCGCAGGTGAACACGTAATAACCGGTGTCAGCGACCGGGTGTATGTCCGTGGCATCGAGGACAGGGAAAATTCAGTTTATGACATCTTCAGGCCAGGCAACCCCTACATCGATCCGGACACCGAGGAAGTACTGGGATATGAAGCCCTTTTTGTCGGCACCGGACCAATCGAACAATACGGCGACCCGGCGACCTTGTTTCTGGCTGCAACCACCCGTGAGATACGCGTTAGTGATCGCCTGCGACCTGCCGATCAATCTACACCGGTTACGCATTTTCAGCCCCATGCACCGGATGCTGACCTCGAAGGCCATATTATTTCCGTGATTGACGGTGTTACCCA
This sequence comes from Gammaproteobacteria bacterium, assembly GCA_003454335.1. Taxonomy (GTDB): domain Bacteria; phylum Pseudomonadota; class Gammaproteobacteria; order UBA9214; family UBA9214; genus UBA9214. The sequence continues at coordinate 13,432 of DMKK01000255.1, forward strand.
GATAGGGCAGTTCAATGTCGTCGCTATTGACCTGGGCACCCGTGAAGGCATTGAAGCCGGGCACGTCTTCAGGATTTTCCAGCGGGGCCATACAATCAAGGATAAGGTCAGTGGCAATCGTAATGATACGATTAAACTGCCGGACGAAGATGCTGGCCTTATCATGGTCTTTCGCACCTTTGAGAAAGTCAGTTTTGGACTCGTGATGAAAGCAACCAGCGCTATCCATATTAACGACTTTGTACGCACCCCCTGATAACCGGCGCTCCTGACACCATGGACGGTGAAAGAATGCACACAGACACAAAACACCTGCTGATGAGAGTGAGCTAGCCGTCATGGCTGGCTCACTCTCGACTCTGGCAACCACAAACCTCCTTTCCGACTGGCTCACCCTTTACCACGCACCGGGCGTGGGTGCTGTGACCTTCCATCGCTTGCTGGAAAGGCACCCGACTCCGCATGACCTGCTGGATGCAGGCACAGAACAGTTGCGCAAACTTGGGCTGAAACAGGTCACCATTGATGCCCTGCGGCATCCTGATGAGGAAGCAATCGCACACGATCTCGAGTGGCACGAGAAAACAGGCAACCGGATTATGAACTGCAGGGATCCGGATTATCCTGCACTGTTGCTGCAAATACCCGCCCCTCCACCGCTGCTCTACGTCCACGGTAATACCGGTATTCTGGGTGAACCGCAACTGGCCATGGTTGGCAGTCGCAACCCGACCGCATCGGGACAGCGAATGGCAACTGAATTTGCACGCCACCTGTCCACTGCTGGCCTCGTAATTACCAGTGGCATGGCTCTGGGTATCGATGCCGCCAGTCACCAGGGTGCACTGGATGCCGGCTGCCCTACCATTGCAGTCATGGGTACCGGTCTTGATCGTGTTTACCCTGCACGCCACCGCGATCTCGCACGACAGATTGCCGAACAGGGTGCACTGGTATCCGAATTCCCCGTCGGCACTCCACCGCTTGCCGAGAATTTTCCTCGCCGCAACCGTGTCATCAGTGGTCTGTGTCTCGGTACGCTGGTTATTGAAGCGGCGCTGCGATCCGGCTCACTCATTAGCGCGCGTTATGCAGGCGAACAGGGACGCGAGGTATTTGCCATTCCTGGCTCGATTCATAACCCGCTGGCACGCGGCTGCCATCACCTGATTCGCCAGGGAGCAAAGCTGGTTGAAACGGCGCAGGATGTAATCGATGAACTCGGCGCCCTTGCTGATGCCTGCATGGCCAACTCCCGGCCAGACGCAACGGATGTGCAAGCCGGGCACACCCGGGAACTTGATGCCGAATACCTGCAACTTCTTGATAAGATTGAGTTTGATAACACATCTGTTGACCAGCTGGTAACAAGGAGTGGATTGACGCCAGCCGAAGTTTCCTCCATGCTCCTGCAGCTGGAAATGAGCGGTTATATTGCATCCAGCCCTGGAGGGCTCTATAACAGATTGAAATAAAAGGCTAAATGATGAAAGAAAACGTCTTCGACGTGCTGATGTACTTGTTTGAGAA
>DMKK01000255.1:15079-16026 GCA_003454335.1 Gammaproteobacteria bacterium
TCTGGATGGAAGGACTGGCCAGTGAGTCAAACCCTCCCACCAAGCAATCCGAATTCTCCCTGCGGCTGTTCTCAAACCGTGAAATGGACCGGCTCGACACCCCCTGCCGTGGCTTTATTCTGTTCCTTGAACATATGGGTGTATTGACGCCCGCCAGTCGCGAATTGACCATTGATCGTGCCATGGCACTGGAAAATGAAGACTTCGATCTAGACCAGTTGAAATGGGTCGTCCTGATGGTGCTGTTTAACCAGCCCGGCGAAGAAGCAGCCTACGCCTGGGTGGAAGACCTGGTATTCGACAATTTAACTAATCGCCTTCACTGACACACCTGCAGCACGCCCCGCCGGGGCAGCCGCCAAACCTAACAAACCACTATGAGCAAGAACCTTGTAATCGTAGAGTCACCTGCAAAGTGCAAAACCATCAAAAAGTACCTTGGCAAGGACTATGACGTCATGGCGTCCTACGGACATGTCCGTGACCTGATTCCCAAGGAAGGTGCCGTCGATACCGAGCACGATTTCGACATGAAATACCAGATGATCGATCGTAACTCCAGGCATGTCGATGCCATCGTCAAGGCAATGAAGAAATCCGATGCACTGTACCTGGCGACTGACCCGGATCGTGAAGGCGAGGCAATCTCATGGCACCTGTGTGAATTACTCCGGGAACGCAAGGCCCTGAAGGACAAACCGGTTCACCGGGTAGTCTTTAATGCCATTACCAAGCGTGCCGTCAATGAAGCCATTGAAAACCCGCGCGACCTGTCCAGCCAGCTCATCGATGCACAGCAGGCACGTCGGGCACTGGATTACCTGGTCGGCTTCAAGCTATCGCCACTGCTCTGGAAAAAAATACGGCGTGGCCTGTCTGCCGGGCGGGTACAGAGCCCGGCCCTGCGCTTGATCGTGGAACGTGAAGTCGAGATTGAAAACTTCAAG